>JAFCZU010000114.1 GCA_019314185.1 Deltaproteobacteria bacterium
TTTGAAAAAGAATCTGACAGGATAACAGGATAAACAAGATTTTATTTAAAGTGCACAAACAAAGCCAACTCTCATTGTAGCTATCCAGTAAATCATAAAATATAATCACAACATAAAGAAGGTGTGTATCAAGGTATAAGGATTTAAATTTGGATTAACAGGAAAAGTTTCGATAATTTAAATCCTGAATATCTTGTAAATCCCGTCCAAAAAAATAATATTTAAAAGTGCTAAAGTGTTACCATTTTTCTATCTTTCTGATTTTTTCCATTGGTTTATTATCTTGACCGATTTTTATGGCAATGCAACGACTTGCTTGCGATATGAAAAAAACTTTTCTCTGTCCCCCCTTGGCTCCTAAAGATATCTTTTCTCTCGTTTCCCCGTGATGTTTGCCCTGTTGGATCCTCCCGAACATGGTGCTAAAGGACGGCGCGCTATGCAATCTGCGAAACCTCGTCTATGGCTGCTGCATAAGCTGCTGCCAGGCCATCCAAATCTTCCTGAGCCCTCGCCAAATCACCGTCATTGTCAATAAAAAATGGCTCAGCAATGAGACATGGGGCTTTTGTATAGCGCAAAAGGTGGCCGCCTCTATCTTCAGCCGCCTTTGGCTTTGCTCCTCTGTTGGGCAGTTTTAGATGTTCAACAAGATGATTGACAAAGATTTCGCCCATTTCCCTGCCCTTTTTAGATTTATGGTAATAAAGAACCTCAGCGCCTGAAGCCTTTCCATTAAAGGCATTGCAATGAAGGCTGATAACAAAATCGGGCTCAAGAGCATTTATGTCGTCTGGTAGCTCCTTGTATGTCCTTCTGTAAACTCGCTGTACTTCTGCATTTCGGATCTTCTTTTCAATGCGGATGGCCAAATCTTCGTTGAAATCGAACTCACTAATGCCCGCCCTTTCGTTAACCGCACCAGGAGAACTTTTCTTGTGCCCAATGACCAGGGCGCAAAGCTTTTTTCGGTTGCCCTATTTCCTGCTCACCTTCCAACTCGGACAGACGCTCTTGAATTTCCGTTAAAGAAACGATTCCCTTTTCTGTTAGTCTTTGAATCAAAGCACCCGTTAAACGGAGCAGAGTTTCCACTACCTGTGCCGAATAGAAAATCTTGCCGGCAAGCTCCCCATGGACCAGGGCTGTTTTCCCTAAGTCTTCATCGGCAACAGGCAGCGCTCCCGATTCAGGTGGCTGTGGCGCCCCTTTTGGGAGAGTGGTGAGCAGAATCTTCCCGGATTCAGTCTTTAGATAACCATCCGGTCTAAGCGTTCCTATGAGCCAATCTTTCGCCGCCATTTATTCCTCCTAATTTTCCTTTCTTTCGTTTCCCCGTGATGTTTGCACTGTTAGATCCTCTCGAAGGTGAACATGCTAAAATGCTCCAGGATAGGCTATTCTCAGTGGTCGTGCCATAATCGCTCCCTTATCATCAAACGATATTATGGCCTCTGCGCATCAGAAAGCTTATCTGTCTGACCCCCATGGTTTTTCTATGGTTTTCCGCGCTCTGACCCGTATGCGGTTTATGGGTTTACAGGTTGATTAAGATCTCCCTCCGCCTTTAGATCAATATGAACGGATTCTATTCTTTCTATCGTTCCATCTGTCTCCACACGATATTCCCCTGGATCTACGAACTGCTCTATTTTTTTGGCTCCTTTAGTCCGGCTATGACGGATCAACTTACCACTTGGCTCAAAGATCTTAACGGAAGTTTGATTACCTGCCAGATATACTATCACACAGTTTTGTCCTTTTTTAACCTTGCCTGTTTTCTCCATTCTTTATCACCTCCTTATTCAAATTGAGATGCAACGAACCAGATCTCCGAGAACCCACCGGCTTCAACCTTAACAACAATGTATCCGGTTTCAGCGTTTATTGTTCTGTCAATTATAAAAAGTTCATCAAATGGAAAGCCTTCTATCTTAAATCTGAAGGTTTTTTCTATAGAATATAGTTTTATTATATGAAGTTCGATGAAAATGGATACAGCGTTTTTTGTACCGGCAATTCTGAAATTTTTCATTCTTGTTGCTCCAGGAGGAACCGGAATCCCCATATTTCCTACCGCACCTTTTGTACCAGACATTGAAAAGGCATAATTATGTATGAATTCTTCTGTCCCGGTAAGATATTTCTTGGGCAGAAATGGCAGCCTAACCCATCCCCTTAAGCCAGCAGCAGGGTCGATATTTTTCTTGTCTATCACACCGCCGCCAGCATTGATCTGGGCTACTATTCGGTTATGCCCATCTTGTTTATCTATATCAGCAGCCGTTGTCCCATGAGGATTACTGCCGTCATCTTTATGTAAAGAGCTATGTTTGATGCGCTTTCCCTGGCTCCCGTCACGGTGGTCATGTCCTCTACGGCTGAACAGAATCTTGCTCTCTTCTATCGCCGCATCTGCCTTAACATGATCATTGCCAATCTCCAGGGCGGCCATATTCAAACCGGTAGTGCGTAGATCGGTAATGTCCTGCGGCCGGATCATGGCCTCGCCACCTTCCCGGCGCAAACAAGCTAATGGAAAAAAAACGTGACCACGCGGAGGCTCAGGAGGTGGAGCCCCCTCCGCCACACGCACCGCCCATTCGCGCTTCAGGCGCACGCAGGTCTCTATGCCGATGGCAGGGTTAACCAGATTTTCGACCTCCTCAGCATCAACTTCTCTTTCCCATACGTCCAAATAAACAATGTCTTTTCGACCTATGGTTGGAGCCGTTAGCGGCTGTACTGGATCAACACCCCATTTTGCTGCTAAAGCTGGATTATTAAACAAGGGTTGTGCAGTATATTTCAGATTGCTCTCATTTATCGCATCCCAGCCTTCCACCAGGCAGCGCCCTGCCCCTTCTGGTGTGCCATCACCACCCTTAATCCAAAAATCATTTTCTGCCGGTATGGCCTCAATGCAAAATCCATCATTGCCCTTGGGTACGCCGTTGCCCACAAACCACTTCAAAAAGGCCTGGAGTTCGTATTTTCTGATATCCTCCTGCTCATTCCAATCAGCATCTACTAACGGCACGCCCTGTTGCAGGCGAACACCCACGTAGTGTTTCAATTTGTCAAACGTATCTCTCGAAAAGTTGCCCATTTTTTTCTCCTTCAAACTAACAGATTTAGAAGTATAATCGCACTACTCTGATAAGAGTAGCAGATACATCTTTATGAATCACTGGATGCCTGATGCAATCGATCATATACTCATAATAATTAGTGCCATCAAAATATTGCCCAAAGAGGCCAAACTCACGCAACGGATATGAAGAAAGGGGAGCTACGGCTGGAGGTTCATTGGTTCCCAGTGTGGCCGTGATTTGCAATCTATGGGTTGGTCCAGCTACTTCGGCATCATTCTTATCCAAATAGACTAAATCCAAATCTGCAACTTGAATTTGAAAAGGATTTGGATCCATTAATTGGGTTACTGAGGAATCGGCTGGCGGTGCTCCTGTGGTATCCCAATCTTTTATCCCTTTACCCACGGCAAGATATTGAATACCCTTCGGCTGGTCGTTTTTCATAAACCCGGCCAGCAATATGCGGCATCTATCGACAATCGTATTAGATACCCAACCACTATCGTGGATAATGTTGTTATTTTGTTCTCTTAGAATGTCGCGATATATACCTTTAATTGAAGTGCCTATGATTTCCATGGATTATATCCTCCGGCTTCTAAACCAATGTGCCATGTTCTAAATTTTGTGTCTACTGGGGTTATGGTAAAATCTACGGTATGATGACCTGGATATTCTTCGCTCCAGGAATGAAACCAAATCCAGTCAGGCGCTTTATCTTTGTAACTATCACTCAGCCCGGGATATACCTCTGTCATGGTGCTGTCAAAAAACTGTTCTTCGATAATCCGCTCTTTCCTCATGCCGAGATCCGGATGGTCGTAAGTGTAAATATATTCCGGATACACGGCAGGATTGATAATGAAAACAGCCCGGAGTTGAATTGGAAGAAATCGCTTCAAAATACCTTTGACTAATTCCTGGCTTCTGGTGATCAACTGTTGATTTTCGGTCTCCGGTGTGAGATAAAGTCCTATCGTATCGCGGGCGTACCAATTTGACTCATCTTTGCCTGTATCGTAGGTGTAAGCTTGGTTATCTTCAAACTTGCCGTGCTCACCAATTCTTTCTCTGTTTCGGACATCAATCCCAGTGGAACCCGAATAACGGCTATCAATAGTAGTTGTGCCGGGATAAAATTTGCTCGAATAAGCAATACTTTCATTGGAGCGGAAAAGCAACCGGACACCCCCCTCTCCATCTTCAAGAATCGTTGGTGCCTTTTTAGTGAAATAACCTGTAGTGGCCGGCGCTTCGGCAGTCCAGTTATCCAGCGCCTTATCAAAGGTTTTGTACCAGATGTTCCAACTGCCAGTACGATTGGAACTCCAGTAAACAAGAATATTACCTTGACTGTCCAACCTGACAGCGGGTTCCCTATTGTCATATTCTTGCCCGGGGGGTATGGGGGACAATTCCGTTTCTGGATTCCATGCGGGGTCGTTGAGGTCGGTATTTGGCTTGGTGCGGTAAATGATATTCCATCCTTCAAGCCCTTTTTGGCTCCAAAAGACCCAAATTTTTTTGTTTGGATTTGCGGCATCGAAAAAAACGCCTGCAGGTTCTCGATCGGCTGTAAGATCTGAAATGAGCCGTTGTTCTATGCCCCAGCTTATCCCATTGGACTTGTTGTACCAGATATCCCAATTTCCTTCCCTATGAGAACTCCAAAACAGCCAAATATGTCCTGTGTCATCTTCGAAAGCAGTAGGTTCCATATCTGATTGTAATACGTTTGGAAATCCAGCGCCAAAGCCTAAACTTAATGCGGCTGTTGAAGCATCAAGATCGATAATTAAAGATGAGCCTTCCCCTACTGTGTTGGAAATCAACTGAATTTTACCATTTTCTTCGGAAGCAGTCAGGCTGGGCACGTACCTGTTGAGAGCCGCCACGACTTCGGCACAGGTAGCATTACCGATGTTTATGAAATCTGCAGATCTGAATGTCACTACCGTTTTTATTGCTCCATCCACATTAATGACCAGTGTTGACCCGTCTGTCAATGGGAACAGCTCACCCCTCTGGCTGATGAGTTGGGCTCTTGTGGCGTCTCGTCCAACAGCAAGGATTTTTGTTTTGATATTCCAGGTATTTGAATCGTGAGAACTGTAAAAAAGCCATGCGTTTCCTGAGCTTGCTTGCAAAGCAGAAGGATACTTATCGATAGTCTCACTCCGAGTAACCCGGTATCCGGGTGACCATTTCCCTTGATCGAAAATCTTGTACCAGATGTCCCATTGATCAATACGTTTCTTACGATAGCTATCCCGGTTTCCCTCACGTTTCGTGTGATAAAACAACCATGGTCTACGATTAGAGTCCACAAATGAAGAAGGAGCACCACTATAGGCAAAATCCAAGGATACCAATTCGGCATCACACCAGTTTCCATTGACCAACTTTTGTGACCAAATATTGAGTTGTTCCGGCTCATTAGAGACAAATACATTATGAACGAATTCCTTGATCTGGCTATCCCAATTGGTAAGGCGGTTAACAAAAGCTCGCAAATTGGCCGCAATGCCAACCGTTTTGTAGAGTTCAGGAGCGTATCGAATTTCGTTACGCTGTGAATTCAAATCCAGACTGGGGTTGGTCTGCCAGCCAATCCACTGCCCCAACAACGGGAGCAGTGATCCATCACATCGATCCAGGTCTAAGAATTTACGGGTGCCGGCGATAAAACTTCTTATTAAATCCAGTTGGCCACCCAAGATCTCCATAAAGCGTTGTAGCTCGCCTTTTTGTTCATCCTCTGGTGCAACTGTCCCCGGTTCGGCATAAATTGTGTCATATCGTTTGTAGATGGCTGGTATGAGGTCGTTTAGCTTATCTCCCATACCATAATTGGAAGTGGCCATAGCGGCAATGCGTGAGGCACGGTTGGTAAAATGTCTAACTTTCGTTGGATCGGCGTTGTCGTCATAGGTGTAAAAGGTGTAATAGTAAACCGTTTCACCATGTAATTCCTTATCACTAAAATCCATTGTAGATAAGAGTACCATCGTAGAAAAAGTTTTTGATATCGCTGGAGAATTGAGGTGGAGAAGCTTCCGGGAAACGTCGCTCCCGCCGCACGATCTTTACGCCCTTAAAGTTGGGAAACTCATCCTTTGAGGGGTTTTTCCAGGAAAGATTAATCTGGCCGCCACAGGCATTAGGCTCAGCTTTTATCTCTTTCACATACATTGGCTTAGTATCCACCGGTTATGATGGTTCTGATGTAATTGGGATGTCCCTTACAAGATGTCCCTTACAAGGGATCTCATACTTTTCGGTTTTAATAATCCCTTGAGACGCAATAGCCATGTCCATATCATAACCATAAGCGGTTGATTCATAAATCTTGGCTGGTGTATCTTGAAGAAATTCGGAGATGTTTACAAAATCTACACCTTCAATATTTTCAATGGCTTCATATACCTTACTCAGGTAAACCGGTTGTCCAAAATCCAGCTTCTCAAAATTCAGGACTTCCTCTTGAATCGCCTCTTCGATCTGGTGCCTTACGTCTGCTTGAAAGTAATAGGACTTTACATTCACCTCAGCCGTGATGTACACGTTTACATATATTGGGTCTTTGATCCGAATCAAAGCCGTCATCATTCTTTTGTCTTCAAAATATGCCAACAAATCGGATTCAAGGCGATCTGTTACTATTCCTCCACCAGAAGGGGCAATGTAAAGGTCAATGTAATTCCAGTTTGCAGCTTCAGCTTTGGCTTTGGCCACGCCAGGAAATAGTTTAGCAAGAGCTACGTAATCTTCCCTGGTTACACCTCGCTGAAGCGATGCAAAAACGGTTGGTGCAAATTTGACAGCATGTTCAATGGATTCTCTTTCTGCTCCTCCCGTAGCCGCTTCTTCATTTGTCACCTTCCCCCGACACGATAGGTGGCTATGATTTGTGCGCCCTCATTAGGGACCTCACCATAAATATTGTCACCAAAATAGATGTGAGTAATATCATTCTCATCGATCTGAATAGAATAATGCGTGTCTGTTGAGCAACTGTAAAGAAGCTTTTTGCGAAGCTCCCATTTTTCTCCCTGCACCGTTAGCTGTAAAAAGTCACGCAGCATTTTGGGCGGCGCAAGCTGGAAAAGCTGGTTTGGACTGCCATCAGAAATCCCTACTATTTCATTCCTTATTGTCTGGCCTTCCTTTACTGGAATGAATGGCGCCTTTCTTCCATCTTTAAGCAACTGGCCACTCTGAAATTTCTTTTTATCGGGGCCGCCAGAGTCAGGCACAAGATTTGATAAGTCAATCACCAAAGGTGTCGGATCGACGTATTCAAATAGCACACTGGGCTGCTCTTTCGTACTTGTAGTGCTAAATTGATCACCTTGTTCTATCTTGACACTTCCAGTTCGAGCATTTTCCACAGTAAAGCTAAGTGTGAGCATCGCTGAAGCTGGCGAAGCAGTTTCCATTTCATAACCGATTAACCGCAAATGCTCAAGCACACTGCGCTTGATAGTAACTAAGAATATCCGCCATATAGGCAAAGATTTCAATTAGGACAATCCCGAAATCAGCTTCCGAGCGGTCGGTCCAGTTGGGCAGCTTGTTCGGGATCAGATCAATCATTTCTTGCTTGAAGCTTTCATAATCTTTTGCTATGTAGTCAATGGTTTGACGATTATTAACTCTGTTGATTTTTGCCATCAGTATATATCCTTTTATGATTAAAACCACTGAGACACGGTGACACAGAGGGGTAGAGAATGTTATATACTCCATGCCTCTGTGCTTAACTCTTCCTAAAAGGTTATTTTGATCGCTTGTTTCTCAAGCGTATCTTTTCGGATATAGACAATCGTGATTAGTAAATTTTCTTCTTCGCTCGTGACATCCACAGCTTCCACCAGGATTTCATTCCCCACCCAACGTTCCAACGATTTTCTCACGGTGAACTCAGTGGTAGCGGCAAGGATAAGGTTATTGGGATCAAACACCAAATCTCTCAACCCACACCCAAATTCAGGCATATTCACCCTTTCGCCGGGTGAGGTGAATAAGACCTGAATGATTTTGCCCCGAATATTGTCATCACCTGTAAGCGAAGCTACACGGCCGTCATCGCCTATCTTAAATGGAAATCCGAAACTGGTATGATCCATTATTCGACCCTTACCATATTAGTTTGTATGTAAATATTTTCATCAATAGTGATCTCGACATCCTTCACTTCTGATTCGTTTTTGATGTGATTCACAACACCTTTGGAAATAGCATTAGCAAGTTTTCGCCAGTTTTCTTTGATTGATTTCACATCGTTCTCATCAAGACCATCTAAAGACCATGAATTGTTTAATTGTTCAAATATCGTTTCGCTCATCTTTTCAGCATTAAGTGGCATTTCTAAAATTCCCTTATTTTTCGGTAAAATGCTTGTCAGATAGCGCACTTGCTAATTGAGGTACAGCAGGCGCAATGGGAGGCGTCGGCGGAGTTGTGGGAGCCCCGAGATTTCCAGTATGAGTGTGATTAGCGATCAGGTCATGCCATGTTTTGAGAAGTTTTTCTAGTGTTGTTCCTAAAACCAATTTTTCGGTAGTTGCACCTTCCCCTATTTTTATTTTATCAGATTTGATGGTTACACCGTTCTTATCTAGTGTGATGGCATTTCCATTCACACCATCTATGATTTTGATGAATTCTTTTTTATCTGCGTCGGATATTTCAATGGTGTGACCTTTCACCGTTTTGATGATTTTACTGGTTGGCGGCTCCTGTGTATCTGCTGGTTTGGGCACTTCGTTTTCACCTCCCGGCTTTGCCCAATACGTTCCCACCCAAATCGGAAACTCTAAATCTCCGGCTTCAAATTCCACCCATACCCCGGAGCGATCTTCCGGAATGAAAAAGAAACCCTGGTCTTTAGCACCACCATACGGCAAACACGGCATAGCCCATCCAGTGACCACATCATTGCCCAGCACACTGGGCACTTTTACTTTCAACCGCCCCAATTTTTCCGGATCATTGTTGTGTACAACAATTCCGCGGTATTTGCCGTAGTATTTGTGATCTACTTTCTCAATCAATCGGGTTAAGGTTTTTTCCAGTACTGCTTCTTCCATTTGCATTCACCCTATCATCCATTCAAAGCAAAGTACCACTGAGCGATCCTCCTGCTCCAAAATCCTCTGATCCATCAGGATTTAAGGCGTTTCTCTTTACGTTAAAACGTTGGGTATAGCCACTGTCTGTAAAAACGTGCTTTACTTTGCTGACATAATAAATACCGCTATAGGTTTTGCCCACCCCTTTGATGGTGACCAATTTTCTGGCTTTGAGGACGTCCTGATATAACGACCCAACAATCTCACCCTCTCCCTGTAGGATCCACCCTGAATCATCGTAAAGTCCCTGACAAAGTGCCTGCATGGCCGGCTGGACATTGGCCTTGGTGTGTTTTACAAAAATTTTAGCAGGCGCTACTGCTGCTGAGTAAAGATCCGGTGCCGCAGTCAGGCCCAGCCGTTTTTGCTGCGTGGAATCCACTGTCACGTCGCGATTCTCTTTGGTTAGCGAATCCAATTGATGCATCTCCACGTTTTTTTGCTCTAGCGCATTGAATGCTATGCTGAAATACGAAAGATTCGATTCTGCTCCAAACTGTATGGCCAATATCTTCTGAGGCTCGCCGCTTAGTTGGGGCGGCCGAAAGTATCCCGCGGCATTATGGACAAAACATTCAAAGCCATTGCGCCGGGCCAGTCGTTTCAGGAACTGGATATCGGTTTCCCTTTGAATGATTGTGGAAATCGCCTCATCGTGCACAACTTCTGTATCTTCCACCTCAGGCGTAAAACCATAATCAGTGAAGATTAGGGTTGCAATATCGCTATCTTTTTTATTTGGCCAGTCCTTAAGCTTTTCCTCTGTGCTCATCATGACGCTTTCGTCCATCCCTTTGACATCCAGATAGCACTGAGACAGTTCGGCATCGAAATAAGGCTTTACTTGAGTGATGTACCCGGTAATAACCTCAACCACGTTATCAGTAAATCCGGCTGAGATGGACACCTTGTTCCAAATACTGAGGCGTTCGTCGTCTATCCAGGTCCAGGTGCTGTCTTTTTGCAACCGAATCGCCAGTCGGATGTTGAAGACACCGGCCAGTTGCTCATCTTCTTCTGTCTCCACACTGACGATATCAGAATATAGATCCGGGTGTTCTTCGTCGTTAATTGTGATAAGGCAGATTTCGTTTTCCATCTCTAGTTAATTTTCAGACAGGATTAACAAGATTTCCAAGATTTTTTATTATTTATATCCATCCTGTTTATCCTGTAAATCCTGTCAAAAAAGGAAATTCCTTTAAACTAAATATATAAGTATACTAAACAATCTGATTGGGTGGTATGGTGATCTTCTGCCCAATACGTTCTTTCTTTGAGATAGTCTTAACTGTAAAGCCCTGGGAAGTGATAACATCCATTATTTCTTCTCGATCAAGTTCTTTCTGGTTATAACTAACTTCAAGGCTTGCTTCAAAGATGTCGGCTTGAACCTCACGCATACCCCTCAACTCTTTCAAGTCTCTTATTAATATGGACCATCTATTTTCACCATCAGGGAGTTCAAGAGAATAAATTTCCTGCATAACAGGATTCCGATCAAGCAAATCTGTGGGCAGGGCGAAGTCCGGATTGGCATCGCAGATGAGCCACCATTTTTTAGGGTTTCCATAATATTTGTAGGCCAGCAAGTCCAGCCGATCGGTTTGGTTCAGCGTGTGCGAGAAGGTACCCGGTGTATCTGGTATCCATCGTAGCGTTTTTGACCGGGCTGTTTGACCTTCTGCATCGGTCGTGCTTATTTCAGATAGATCTTTGTAACGTGACCCTTTAAAAAACATTATTTCCTCTGCAAAAAATATGTTTTTCAACCACGGAGTCACAGAGGCACTGAGAAAAAACCTATAATATCAATATCTCATCTCTGTGAACTCTGTGCCTCTGTGTTTTAACTAACCCTGACATTTACGGTCCTCTATAAAGGAACAATAACATTTGCTACTTCCGTCAAATTGGCTAAATTGAGCGCAGACATAGTTTCTTTCATTGCCTTTGAGTATTGATATGGAGCGCTTGGCCCTTCGATCACTGTTAAGCTCACCGAGATGGTTGCGCGGATCGGATTGAGGTCAGTGCTGAATTCCTCCTCTTTCACTTTCATGCTGGTAAAATTTACCGGAAGAACCTTCTTTCTTCCCCAGATGAAGAGGATCATGGGCGGCTTTTCTGTACCAACGAAAGTGTGTCCGGCAGTTGGGCCCAAAAGCTCGGAAATAGCCAGTCCTGCAAGGCTTTCTTCCTTGGGATACATCATCAGTTCTAAAGTTGATAGTTGGGGAGCAATTCCGAATTGCTGAGCTATAGGATCGCCTTCATCCAGCTTATCCGTAGCGTCGAGTCGTATGTCAAAGCTTATAGTCTCTGAACCCACTTTTACATCTTGAAGATCACGTAGATTTTCTAATTTACCGCACTCCTCCCGCTGATGGTATTCTCGCAAACTGATATTTCCGCCACCTTGTTCCTTTGACCATTGTTGAATATAGCCCGGAACATTGAATTTATTCGTTCTGTCTCTGGATATAGTCACCGGATTAAACTGGAAAGGCACAATCAACGGTGGAATACTAATCCCATATTCCACAAACGCTCCTTTTAAAATCTTTGGACTATTTGAGAATCCGCTCATCTATTTCTCCTTGCTAATTGAATACAATATGTGCTCCTATCGCCTTTAAAACACCAAATGAAACGGGTCTCATAAGCCACGAGAGCGCCTTTTAGTAGGCGGGGGGAACTGGGAAACGTGGTCATAAGCTGCGTGCCTTTACGAATTAATCTTTCTTATTGTCATGCTATCCATGATCATGCTGTTTTTTTTACAAGCCGTATCGATTGACTGTCGTTCCCAATACTCGTTAATTCGACTGCGATCCCGTTTGTGTTTCTGACTCCCATTTTTTTACAGACCTAATGGTGGGGCCACGGTAAAGTGATGTCACGAATAAAACGTGCTTCGTTTTGTACCATTGCTTGATATATTGCATTCACAACCGTCTTACGGTCATCCTTTCTTATTGCTACCAAGTACCCAAGTAGTCGACCTGCCATCATATCCCCAAACCGGTTTCCCTTACCGCCCATATTAATAATTGCTTCAAAGCTTACCTTTATCCCGCGCGTAGTTTTTATCCACACATCGCGGGGTCTTGGCGCTAAATCCCATGGTTCCGGAGGCTCCAATCCATTAGCAATTGCAACAATTGCATAACTAGTGGCTTGAGCACGTGCCAGTCTGATGTCCGTCTCCATTGCCTTTCCCAACTCCATTACAAACAACACGATGTTAAGAATGCCGGTGACTACGATAATACTCTCCATTGCCAGTATCGCTCCGAATGATTCCAGGAAGTGCAACGAGCTAGTAAGCGCACCAGCAATCTCAGCAAATTCCGCTCCCAAATGAAGTACATCGCTAGTTATGTGTAAGACATGCAAAACCTCCTCTCCTACTGATTCTTCATATACTGGCTTAACGCTTCCCCCTAACGGCTGTCCCGCGTCAGCAGGTTTTCTAGAAATTACCGCAGGGTTACTCTGCATGGTATGTGTCAGCTCATGAGCCAGAAGAAGTTTTCCAACGGTAGTTCCAGATGAATACTGTCCAGTGCCGAATACAATATCGTGTCCGATTGTAAAGGCATGAGCATTTAAGGCGTGCGCCAATCGTGCGCCCTTCGCGTCGGTGTGAATACGAACTCGACTAAAGTCATGCCCAAACCTTGCTTCAAAAAAGGCACGGACAGACTTCGGTAAAGGCTGGCCATCTCCTTTTAAGGCATTGATGCAGGATTCAGGAGTTGTGATTACTTCGGGAGTCTGGTCGGAACCCCCTTTGGGCTGGGGAATTTTTTCCTGTTTCCTCTCTTTTCTGCCCTCTTGTTGCCCCTGTACCTGCGGTTCTGGCATCCTCATCACTTCATCTGCCACCCTGTCCGCTTCCTGCTCGTATTTATCATTGGGCTGGCTGATCTTAAGTTTTGCCTGAATCACTCTCTGAATACTCGTATTACCGTAGGTATGCTGCAAGTGATTAATCATGTTGACTTTTTCAGATGCATTTATCGGATGTGAAAACTCAGGTGCAGTTAGGATAGACAGTAAACTATCAGGAGAACTTTCAGCACCGATTTGCTGAAAATAATCTTCAAGTCTGAACCCACCCAGCTCTGGTCCTCTTTGAGTGGACCTTCCTTGCAATACCCGGCTTCTCTTTTTTGTACCTGGCTTATTGGCCAGTTCTTGTTTTTTCATTCCTCACATCCCCTCACATAAACCAAATCAGAGTATTTTCCAAAATCTGACTTGATATAAGGCCGGCCTATCTTCTGATATCCGTGCCTTGTTTTATTCTTTTATAATTCGCCTGTTCTTTTTTCTCATTCTAGAATTCTATGGAGCGTCAGTAACTCAAGAATCTCAACCCTCTATTTTTTAAATCTGAAAGTGCATAAAGTCTTTCACGTATTCCCACTCCCCGCCCCACTCGAGATCGCAGACATCCACCAAAGCTGACTGCAGCGGCTGGCTCAAGTTGAGGAAGCCTTTGGACGCATATTCCTTCAGGAAGTTAATTCGCTCGTCTATTGCCTCAACCAGCTCTAGTTGCTCAAGATACAGACGTCCCTCCGGCAAGTAAAAGATGCGAGGATCTAGTAAATATTTCTTTTGGTACTGTAATAGTATCTTATACTGTCTGTTAATCCATTCATCGTTGAAAGTCTTTCGGAAGTCCTCTGACGCCTTCGCCATTTCTTCGAAGTTTTCGAACCTCCCTAGATCCACACCCGTAACTTTCTTAATAACCAGAATGTCGGAGGCATTCGTGACAAAGGGGTTCTCCTTAAAGTTGATGTCGATGGCCTTGCCCAGAGCATGGCGAGATAGTTTATTAGGATTATCGTTAAAAGTGCGCGGCACAAATGCCCAAGCCTGTGCAAGGTTATAGCGGAATCCGGCTTTCTCAAGAAGGTGCTCGGCGTCCTCAAGCGCCTTCTTCAGATTCGGATGCCCCCAAGTCTCTTTGTTGAAAAAGGTGATTCTTACCATCTTATCAACGACCTCTTCCATAGGGTTCATAATGCCCTTACTTTGGTAGAGGCGCAGGAGGTTCAGGTAGGCGCGGTTTATCCCATTGAGGCCGGGGTTAAGATCGTCGAAATTGTTACCAAAGTGCCCACGGTTTGCACTCGAGGCGTTGTTCCACTGGCCAATGGCATCGTCGATGTATAGGGCAGGATCGTTTACACCTCGCAACTTGGCCACTATATCTCGTTTTTTCTTGTACACCTTCCAGTCTGCATACCGCTTGCTGATGCTAGGAAATTCTCTAAATTCAGAGAAAGCCAATGGTACTGTTGGGATATGCAGCTCAATCTCGGGCTTCACCAGCTCAAGCTGTCTTGTCGGGATGTGTTTCAGTGGCAGCCCAAAAATAGTCAGTTCAGCCTTTGTTGTTGGGGCTGTAGCAAGGCCCGCTCCGCCTGCTGTAGACGTCGTGGCTGGAGCACCTCTCTCGGCCTGCCGCGCTACGCCTACTTGCACTTGTTTTATGATTGAAAAGCTCTCACCCCGAGTTACTGGTCGCCCTGCCTTCTCTGCTTCAGTTTGTCGCTTCACAAGTGGCTCTGGCATCCTCATCACTTCCTCTGCCACCCTGTCCGCCTCCTGCTCGTATTTATCATTTGGCTGGCTGATTTCCAGTTTTGGCTGAATCATTCTGTGTACGTACGCATTACCGTAAGCCTGTTGCAATTGACTAATCATGTTGATTTTTTCAGATGCATTTATGGGATGTGAAAACTCAGGTGAAGTTAGGATAGACAGTAAACTTTCAGGAAAGCTTTCAGTATTGATTTGCTGAAAATAATCTTCAAGCTTAAGGCCACCCAATTCTGATCCTCTTTGAATGGACCTTCCTTGCAACACCTGACCTTTCTTTTCTGTACCTGATTTATTGGTCAGTTCTTGTTTCTTCATTCCTTACATCTCCTTAAACATAACCAAGTCAGAGTACTTTCCAAAATCTGACTTGACATAAGACCTGCCTATCTTCTGATATTCTTGCTTTGTTGCCTGAATTATGTCTTCCATGTTGATAGCTCCTGAATTTGCTGCTGCTAAGAAGGCTGCATTTACTGCAATGTTCTTTATATTCCCACCGGCAATCTTGAAACGAGTCGATATAAAATCGAAATCAATATCTTTGCTGATCGGTGTATCCTGAGGAAACATGTTTTTCCATATCTGATATCGATACTTCTCATCCGGAAAAGGGAACTCCACCAAAAAGTGTAGCCGCCGCAAGAAGGCATCGTCCATGTTCTTTTTCAGATTTGTGGCAAGAATACTGATTCCCTCGTACTCCTCCATTTTTTGCAAAAGATAGCTTATCTCTATGTTGGCATATCTGTCATGAGCATCCTTCACCTCAGAGCGCTTGCCAAAAAGCGCATCGGCTTCGTCGAAAAACAGAATGGCATTGCTGCTCTCAGCTTCACAAAAGATCTTGCTCAAGTTCTTCTCTGTTTCACCAATGTACTTACTGACCACACCGGAAAGATCGATCTTGTAGAGATCGAGTTGCAATGCATTGGCGATGATCTCTGCGGCCATGGTTTTGCCAGTGCCACTCGGACCGGAAAATAGTGCATTGAGCCCTTTCCCTAAAGAGAGCTTTTGGTCAAAACCCCATTCTCCGTATACACGGTGCCGGTATTTCACTTGATCGCATATCGCATGAAGTTGCCACAAGTTATCTTCGGAAAGAACGATATCCTCCCAGGTATATTTTGGGGTAATTTTTTGGGCCAGAGTCCCCAATTTCTGATTGCATTGTGCCCGGCATCCT
>JAFCZU010000009.1 GCA_019314185.1 Deltaproteobacteria bacterium
CTACGGCCATAATAGTGTAAAGCATAATCGGACTTGTTGTTGTATTAATATTCAACAGCCGGTCAAGAAAAAGAGATTTAACCAGATAATCAAGCAGAGGAACGGAACACCCTGTAAAAAAAAGAGAATCGGCAATTCTATCCCAGCTCAAATAACTATTCCAGCGCAACAGGGGCGACCGGCGGAATCCTCCGCCCCCAAGAACAGATTGTAACATATTACGTAAACCCGTAATTCCAAACCAGATAAACGCACCACCGTAAGCCAGAAGCCACCAATCCTTTGTTAACGCAAAGGTCAAAAATGCAGGAATAAATCCGAATAAAATCTTAAGCACATTTTTAAAACGACTGTTAAGATACTTGAGCGGCACAGTCTGCTCGTTTTTTTCCGCTGGCGTTTCAAGCATGAGCCCATTGTCGCATTCTTCCTGAATCCCTCCAAGAGTTGCAATGTTTCCAAGGCGCCCCATATGAAGAGAATAGTCTTTTACGACCCAATCGCTGATTTTAGTTGATCCGAAAAAAGATCCTCCCGGAAAATAACGCAGAATTTTATAACAAAAATTGCCAACAGGACTGAAGCTGGATCGAGGTATAAATGTCACGCGTTTATAGCTCGTTGCTGTAACAGGGAGACTCTCGCGAGACCGCATTTTTGTGTCATAAAACTCCTTCTGAGCTTTCACAGACAGTGTGTCTTTAATTATTAGGCCCATCCCATGAAGATGCCTGGAACGACCTGTCGAGTCGCTGCCAATTATGGACTTAAGAGCATGATTTTTATAAAGAACCTGGAGTCTTTCAATATCGAAAAGAATTTCAGCGAGCTTGGCCCTTCTTTTTACGATTTGTTTCCCGGATTTTCCTGCAACGCTATCTTCGAAGTGCTGAATAACATTATGCACGATCCGTTTAAGTTTAATGGTATTTTCATGGTTGATGGCAAGTTGGAGTTCGTTTATAGTTAAAAGATCTGGAGACAGATTTCCCTCAGCGTAATCCTTGAGATTAAAAATCTCCAGACTGGTAACCATACCTTTACAATCATAAAGAAGCTCAAGCGCCTCTTCTGCAGAAAGATTGGTCAGACTCAATGTTGCCGAGTAGGCTGAACAAAAATTGCTGAGGTTCCTCAATAACTCCTGAGCAGACAGTTTGAGCAAAAATGGAAGATTTGGGCTATCACATGGAATCCATGGATTATGGATTCCGGTGTTTTTGTCTGGAGCAAGCCAATTGGTGATAATACTTTCAGAATCAATGCAGTTCATTTCTTTTACAAGAAGAGAAATATTTTTCTTTTCGTCTTCATTAGCGGCTTCATACTGAGATTTTAAAGCTTTGACACGCTCATGCATGAGAGGCATCAGAGCATTATATATAAACTTTGCAAGATGAAATATTGAAATTTGCCCAATGCCGACAAAATCAAGAAAAGTGTCCTTATCAAGTTGAAGCATGAAGATGCCGTAATGCTGATTTATATGGAGGCTGTAAATTTTATTGAATTCATCCAAAACGTCTAATACATATTTTTGCTGATACGCGGATACATTTTTTCCTTCCTTCATAAATTCAAGAACCGATACATTTGAGAAAAAATTGATAAAATCCCGGTTGTCTGCAAAGCCCTTGGGTACCCACACGATTTTTATGTATTTATTTCGAAAAAGAGCACAAAATTCAATGCCGACCTGGACTTTCATGTCCATAATTGATGCAGCTTCAAGAAGCTCCGTTATAGCTTCAGTACGAATGTAATTATAGTAAACCACGGTAATATTTCGAATACCCTTGATCCAGGCATCCATAATTAGATGTGTAGCGGATTTTCTTCCCTTGGTATTTACATCATGAACATGATGGTCAAATGCGATCTGATTCCATTCTTCCGGCATCTCGACAAGATGATATTTGCGCAATTCGTTTCTAATAACCTTGTGTTTCCCCAATGCCGCAGTCCTGAAATCTCTAGCCAGCTGCAGCTTACGGATCTCATCGCCATCGGAACGAATGAGTTCCTTCATGATTTGTAAAAGAACCCTGGCAGTATTCTTGCGCAAGGTACTGTGAGCCTTGCTTAGAGCCTCGTCACGAAGGGATCGTAATGCCTCCAATCGTTCCTGCGCTTCGCCTGTACGCAAAGAACCAAGCAAATGAATGGCTGCATAGGCCATTCTGAGGCCACTTGTGGCAACCATTTCCTTGATACCCTGAGAATGGAGATGTGGAGTAAGAAGTTTTCTGAAATATCGCAACGATTCATCACGGTTTAGCACATCGTTAACAATATCCAAAAGTGCATGATCTTTCTGATCAAAAAACATTTTAGAAATCTTTTTTCCCATGGCCTTTCCTTGCGATTACTACCTGAATCTTACACAAAACATGAATAAAAAATGAAGAAACCCTCTGGAATCACACCTGCTCAATTGGAGACAACCTATTTGTTTTACCTTAATTAACTACAACTAATTTTGATGACTTCGCAAAAAGTTTTTTGGGAACAACTTTGAACATTTTGGGAAAATTACAGCATCGTATAACCCGGACCCTCTCCACCTTCCGGGCATGTCCAGGTTATGTTTTCATAAGGATCCTTTATTTCACATGTTTTGCAGTGCAGGCAATTAGACGGGTTAAGTTTAAGCCGTCTTTGGGATCCGTTCTCGTCTGTCTCAATTTCGTAAACATTACCCGGGCAGAATCTTATGCAGGGGCATTGATAGGTAATATAGCATTCGTTCATGCACAGACTTTGATCATGGATAACAATATGGCACGGCTGGTCCTCTCTGTGCATGGTCTTTGACAGATAAACTCCTGTAAGTTTGTCAACATATAAAACACCATCAAAAACCTTTTTGTCAGGCTCTACCTGTTTAAAGTCTTTTGTATCTGTTTTTACAGGCCGCATGGCACTGTAATCTTTTTCAACAGGCATTTTGTCACATATTCCGCGTCCTTTTGTGAAATACTGGGCGCCAAGATGGATAAATTTTATCAGCCCTTTTTTTGACATGGCCTGGGAAAAGTTTCTTCCTTCATAAATTTCTTCTTTTATCCGGCTTTTTTCAAATAATTCATGATAATTACCGAGCGTTTCCTGTGTAAAGCTGTTTTTTTCACAGGCTTTTATGATAGCCTCTGCTGCCAGCATACCGGATTTCATGGAAACATGTATCCCTTTTAGCCCGGGAGTATTCTGCATTGACGCGCTGCCGCCGATAAATACTCCGCCATTTACAGCGAGTCTTGGAATAGTATAATATCCTCCGGAGGAAACGGTTCTTGCTCCCTGTTCGATTACCTTACCGTTTTGAATGATTTGTGATACCAAGGGATGACGTTTAAATTTAATGAACTCCTCATACAGGTCAAGCATAGGCTCCTGGTATGAAAGGCTGACAAGAAATCCCAGGGATGCTTTGTTGTCTTCCATTTCATAAATAAAACCGCCGCCAGGTGTATTGATGCCAAGCGGGTAGCCGAATGTATGGATATCATTCCCTTTGCTGGTCTTAAAATAGTTGTTTTCAGGAAGTTGTATAACCTCTTTGATGCCTGTTTCAAAGACCTGAGGCATTTTTCCGGAAAAGATATCAAATTTTTCTGCAATATTCTGCATAAGGCTTCCATCTGCCCCTTCTCCGAATACAGTGACATTTGCTAATATATCTATTCCGGGTTCAAAATTGCCTTTTGGCTTACCTTCTTTATCAATACCCTTGTCTCCTGTGCGTATTCCGATGATTGATTTGTTATCCTCAGAGTAAAGAACTTCTTTTCCTGCAAAACCTGGAAAGATATTTATTCCAAGCTCTTCGGCAATCCCCGCAAGCCATCTTGTAAGTCGTGAAAGACTTATAATGTAAAAGCCTTTATTTCGCATATATCGCGGCGTATAAGGAAGACGATAATGTTTGTTCCTGGTCAAAAAGTAAAATTCGTCTTCTCTTACAATTGATTCAACAGGGCATCCTCTTTCAAGAAAATCAGGCAAAAGCTCCTTTAATGCAACTGGGTTCAAAACAGCTCCACTCAAAGCGTGTGAACCTATTTCAGCACCTTTTTCAACAATAGCGACTTCAAGGCTTACCCTTTTTTGTCTGGCAAGCTGCATTAATTTAATGGCGCCTGCGAGGCTTGCAGGCCCGCCTCCAACAAAAAGTATGTCAAAATTAATTTGTTCATGCTCTATATTCATTTTTAGTTCTTCTCCCGATTAGTTGATACAAAGGATTCGAGGATTTAAGAGGAAGGCGAGTGTTTTCTTTCTAACGATTCAACAAGTGTTTTTCCGCCTCAGGCAAACCACTCGACCCCTTAAATCCTTAAATCCTCATTATTTACATCACCATCGCCCTTAGCTTGTTTAAGTTGGTTTTATCACAATCGCAAGCAGCATTTTCTTTTGGCGTTTCAATAATCTTTGGAATATTTTTAAATCTTTTATCATTCATTAAACATTCAAAAGCTTTTAAACCAATAAATCCCTGCCCAATATGTTCATGTCGATCAACCCTGGAATCAAGTTCTTTTTTAGAATCATTTAAATGAATCAAATAAAGCTGATTAATACCTATTATTTTATCAAATGTCTCCATTGTTTTCAAATATGATGTCTTTGTCCTGATATCATAGCCGGCAGCAAAAATATGGCATGTATCAAGACAGACTCCGACTCTGTCTTTGTTTTTAATCATATCAATTATAGACGCAAGATGTTCAAAAGTATGGCCTATGCTTGAACCCTGACCTGCGGTGGTTTCAAGCAAAAGGCGTGTCTTTATGCCGGGAGTCTCAGAAAATATTTTATTAATATTTCCAGCTATTCGGATAATCCCCTCTTTTTCACCTTTTCCCATGTGAGAACCCGGATGAAGGACAACAAAAGGAATGCCTAACATTGAAGATCTGAGGAGTTCCTGTTTTAGAGCGCTGCATGACATGTGACGCTTCTTGTTTTCATAACCAGCTAAATTTATTAAATATGATGAATGGGAAGCAATTGAGGTTATACCTGTCTTTATTTTCGCTTCTAAAAAAAGATCAATTTCGTCTTCTGTAATTATCCGTTCTTTCCAGGTACTCGCGGATTTTGTAAATATCTGGATAGCGGTACAATTTAAAACTTTTGCCTCATACAAGGCGTTATGCAGACCCTTTGCAATGGAAAAATGTGCGCCAAGCAGGCAGAAATTCGTTATATCTTTTACTTTTTCTGTATTTTTTTGATGCATGTGATTTTTCAACTAATTTGTGACAATATGCAATTTGTTGAGGAAATAGAAGGCTATAATATAACGACTATAAATACCAAAAAATATAAAACATCAATGTTAAATTAATAAAACTACTTGCAGCATAATAATATATGCTGTTGCTATCCTGTTGTTATCGCATTTATTGTTTGACAATTTATCATATATTGCCTTATCAATTAAGTTGATATAAGCACTTTGCATACTAAAATATAAGTCTCATTACTATTTTGCAAATTGATTAAAGAACTCGTTTAAAATTAGACTCCTCGTACTTTAACCCGGAGAATTATTGTGTTAAAAATCTTGCTGATTGATGATGAAGAAGGAATCAGGAAATTATTAAGTATATCTCTTAGAAACGATGGATATGATGTTATTACGGCTGAGAACGGAGAGAGAGGCCTCGATCTTTTTAAGCAGGAGTCTCCTTCAATTGTTTTAACAGACATTAAAATGCCTGGCATGAACGGGATCGAAGTTTTAAAGAAAATTAAACAGATTAATCCGGATGCAGAGGTTATTGTAATAACAGGGCATGGAGATGTGGGCCAGGCTGTTAAATCAATGCAGCTCGAAGCATCTGATTTTATTTCTAAACCTGTTAATAATGATATCCTTTGCAAAGCTCTTCGGCGCGCTGAAACAAAACTGAGAATCAAACAATCGCTAAAGGACTATACAGCTGGTCTTGAAAAAACAGTTAAAGAAAAGACAGAGAAACTAAAAAAAACATACATTGAAATGGAAACCCTTTGCGATTTCACATCCAATCTATCTGGAAAAAAATATCTTGGTGATGCATTGGGTTATATGTTTGATCGGATCAAAAACATACTGACCTTTGAAGAAGCGATTCCTCTTATATTTAATGAAGTTAAAAATGGATTTATCAGTGTTAATGGGTATAGACGCCAGTGTTTAGAAGATAACGAAGAGATTGTCTCGACTGTTTTATCGTTGAATTGTCCCATGAATATAAGCGAACTGAATGACAAGGAGTATGACTGGTTGAAAAGCGTTAATGGTTATAAATCTTTGTCTATTGTCCCTATAATTAAGGAAAAAGATATTGCCGGAGCAATAATTTTTCTTGCTTTTAATCCCGATGTTTTTTCCAGAGAAGATTTAAGCTTTCTCAATCTCATGTTTTCTCAGGTCGCGGATGGCATAAGGAGAATCGCTCTTAATGATGAGAAGCTGAATGAATTAGATGACAAGGTAAAAATGTTTTCGGGCTTTGGGGGTATTATCGGAAAAGATCATAAGATGCGTCAGATTTATAATCTTATTTTAGATATAGCCCCTACTGACGCGACTGTATTGATTCAGGGTGAAAGTGGGTGTGGTAAAGAGCTTGTAGCAAAGGCTGTTCATTCAAATAGCCATCGAAAAGATAATTCTTTTGTTGTTGTGGATTGTTCCGCATATCCCCTTACGCTGCTCGAAAGCGAGTTGTTCGGGCATGAGAAGGGCGCTTTTACCGGCGCCACACATCAAAGGATCGGACGATTTGAATCTGCAAACAAGGGGACCCTTTTTCTGGATGAAATTGGGGAAATCCCTTTGATGTCGCAGGTTAAGCTTCTCAGATTTTTACAGTTTCAAAAACTTGAGAGATTGGGAGGCACGGGAACCATTGAACTGAATGTCAGGATAATAGCGGCCACTAATAAAGACCTGCAAAAAGAGGTGGAGAAGGGAAACTTTCGGGAGGATTTATATTACAGATTGTGCGTTATTCCAATAAATGTTCCCCCTCTCCGTGTTAGACGAAACGATATCCCTCTTCTGGTTGAATATTTTTTGAAAAGACTTAATTCGCGAGGGAATAAAAAAGTAAAAGGAATTTCTTCCAGAGCAATGAGGCTGTTGTTGGATTATAATTGGCCTGGTAATATTAGAGAGTTGGAAAATATTATTGAACACTCTTTTATTCTTGCCAAGGATGAATATATTACCGAACAAAATTTTTCCAATAATATACGTTTTAATGTTGATAATATAAATAAAGAAAAGAAGAAGATAAGCTCCTTTCAAGAAAATGAAAAAAGGTTTCTTACAAAAGTGCTGGAAGAATATATGTGGAATAAATCGCGGGTAGCAAAAACACTGAACATCAGCCGCAGTACCCTGTATGCAAAATTAAAAAAGTATAAGATCAATTCGGTTGATAAATCGTAATTACTCACGCAATCAGGCTGAAGAGGTCAAAAGAGCACGTTGTACTTTGGCGGAACTATCTGATTCTAAACATGTTTCAAGCATTACAAAATTCATTTAAAAAACCGTGCATCTGGGACATTTAAACCCAAATCGACTCAATACCAATTTTTTTATCATATTCGTTGTGAATAAAGAACTTGAAGACCATATAAAAATTTAGGTTTAACGAGCTCTGAACTTAATTGATTAAGACAATTGGAGGCCACAATGAAAAGATTGATTATCACAATGGCTACCGGACTTTTTGCTTTTTCTCTTTTTGTTGTTTTCGCAGCGCATGTGTCGGCTGAAAACAAAAAGGCAACTTATGTGGGGATGGAAAAGTGTAAAGAATGTCATCAAGAACATGTGACAAGCTATTATTCTTGGAAGTACTCAAAAAATTTCCGGATCATACAGATGAGAAAAAAAGATAATGACTCGAACTGTCTCCCCTGTCATACTACGGGATACGGAAAACCAGGAGGTTTTTCCAGCGTCAGAGAAACGCCAAGTATGATCAACAAACAATGTGAAAGTTGTCATGGCCCGGCCAGCTTGCACCTCAAGGCTCCTACCAAACGCAAACATCAAGAGACGCTAAGTATTCCAGAAAATGTGTGTACGGAATGTCACAGTGGCCACAAGCATCCGGGATATTAAAAACGTACTATGACATTTGAGCTGAGATCTTTGCAAAATAACGATATTGTCATTGTGAGCCAAGCTAAGCAATCTTATAACATGTTAATAATCAAGAAAATTGCTTCGTTGCTTTATTTCTTGCGATGACTAAAACATTGGTTATGCAAAGATCTCAAGTTGTGAAACGACAACTATAAACGGTTATTTCTGAGTTTAAGAGAGAATTTTCTTTATGTTCAGATGGATAAGTTTACAAGGATTTATATCAGGAAGTTTAAGAACCAAGATAATACTGGGCGTGAGTCTAATTCTGACCACGGCGCTGGGCGCTTTTGGTTATCTTGAAGTGGTTTCCCAAATTGAACGTTATACCAAAGAGAACAAAAAAATGGCCATGGAACTAAGTGATACTGTTATGAAGAGCATAGAGTATCCCATGTTAGATGGCGAAATGGAGCAGGTCCAGGCCATATTGGAGAGGCTGGGTACTCTGGAAGATCTGGTGTTAGTTCATCTTTGCGATGACCTGGGTATGATCAAGCGTAATGGATTAGACCGTTATGATATCGACAGGAAAACCGTTTCTAAGATCACCCTGAAAGGGTTTAGCACAGGCAAATTAGCGCAGGGGATGGAAAGATACAGTCATAATAATTTAAAAGATGCCAAAATATTACGTTACGCCATTCCTATTTATAATGAGAAGGCATGTTATAAGTGTCACGGGGATAAAAAATCTCTCCTCGGAGTGTTGTCAGTAGGGGTTAGCTGGGAGCCGATTCAGAAAGCGCTTGTCTCAGTACGAAACCAGAATATAATTTTAACTGTTATATCATTAACAGTGGTTGCCTTTTTCCTGACCTTGTGGCTCAACAGATATATCGTTCGACCTATTGTAAGGCTAACTCATGCTGCTGATGAGATTAGCCGTGGAAAATATGTTCTTGATCATGAGAAATTCCGGGGGCGATCTGTACAGTGCTGGAATCAATTGAACTGTGAGAAAACAGATTGTCCAGCCTATGAAAACGATACTATGCCGTGCTGGTATGTGCCGGATACATTATGTTTTGGCGAGCCGTCAGGGAAATTTCCAAAAAAATTAGATCAATGTGTGAAGTGCTATGTTTATCAGAATTATAAAGGAGATGAAATTGTTAGGCTCAGGGACTCTTTTCGACACATGGTTTATAAGTTGATATCTTACGAGGAAGATCTCAGAGCATCTGAAAAAAAGTACAGACATTTGTTTAACGCTGATCCAAATCCGATTTTTATCGTTGACTACAAAACATTTATGATTATTGATGTCAACAAGACAGCTATGAATTGGTATGGGTATTCAATGGAAGAATTCCTTGGAATGTCGTTTTTTGAACTTTCTAACCAGGTTGAGGAAGATATCTCTGCCGGTTTTGTCTCGATTAAAGAAGACCAGCATTTAATTTACGCAAAAAGGAACTATCATAAGAAAACCAGGGGGCAATATTATGTAGATATTCATGTGTGTCCGGCAAAATATAAGGAGCGGAACGCTCTGATTATCACAACGATTGATGTAACAGAAAGGGTTGAAAAGGATGCTCAGTTAATTCAGGCAAGCAAGATGTCGGCTCTGGGCACCATGGCTTCAGGTATCGCCCACGAGTTGAATCAGCCTTTAAATGTTATCAAAGTGGGAAGTGATTTTTTTATCAAAATGATAGACAGGAGAAAAATCGACCCGCAATCTTTTCGAACCATGGCTGAAGAAATTAGCAGCTATGTTGATAAGGCCTCTGGAATTATTAACCATATGAGAAATTTTACAAGAACTTCCAATGTTAAGAGTGCGGAAATAAATATAAATAATCCTATTTCAGATGTTTTCACAATGTTGGGGCAACAATTAATTCTGCGGCAGATAGATGTGAAGATGGATCTTTCTGAAGATCTTCCTTTAATATTGGCAGATCATAACAGGCTGGAGCAGGTATTTATAAATCTCGTTACCAATGCGCGGGATGTTTTGCAGGAAAAAGAAAGAGCCTTGGAAAAGGTACTCAAGGTAAAGACCTTTGTTGAAAACAAACAAGTCAAAGCAATTATTTCTGATAATGGCGCTGGAATACCGAAAGAAAATATCGAAAAGATATTTGAACCGTTTTTTACAACCAAAGAGGTTGGTACTGGAACCGGACTTGGATTGTCTATCAGCTACGGAATTGTTAATGATTATGGGGGGAAAATTACTGTTAAAAGCAAAGTCGATGAAGGTACTTCTTTTGAGGTGAGTTTTCCCGCTATCACCTGAGTTGAGCAATTTATTGCTCTCAACTTAGGTACTCAAGTTTCGCACTCTTTAATTTAGCCAAAGCGTTAGACGGCAAGGGCTAAAAATAAATTTTAAACCGAAATATACTGCCTGTGGTTTTTACAACGGCGCCAATCAATTAATTATATCTCCTTTGCGCCTGATCGTAATGTATGTTGCACGGGTTGCCGGTTACAAAATATAAGCAAATGATTTCGCTGTAAAAATGTTATTTTCAACCCTTACCGTCTTGATATTGATAGAAATCAAGGGTGCGAAACTTGAGTTAGGTATAATAAAAAAATGCGTAATAACAGTACGCTTGAGCCGGTGTTCAGAAACTGAGACAATGTAAACAACTACTATTTAGGCGAGGTAATATGTCAAAACTTTTACTGATCGATGATGAAGAAGGCATTAGAAAGGTTCTCAGTTTGTCTCTTCAAAGTGATGGGCATGATGTTACGACCGCAGAAAACGGGCAGCAGGCTCTGAAACTGTTTCGAGAAGAACCCTTTCCAATAGTGTTGACCGATATAAAAATGCCTGGAATGGACGGCATAGAGGTTTTAAAGGAAATAAAGAAAATCAATCCAAATACAGAGGTGATTGTTATTACAGGTCACGGCGATATGGAATCAGCCGTTCAATCACTTCATCTCGGAGCATCTGATTTTATTAACAAACCGGTGAGTGATCAGGTTCTTTCAATTGCTCTGAAAAGGGCCGAGGAACGCCTGAAAACAAAAAAGATATTGAATAAATACGCCAATGAGTTGTGGAACATGGTAAAGGAGAAAACCAAAGAGATAAAGAGAAGATATGAATTTGAGGATAAGCTTATACAGCGATCGATTGACGGAATTATAGCTACTGACAGGGACGGCAATATTATAGTATTTAACAGGGCTGCTGAAAATCTTTTTGGATATACTAAAGATGAGGTCAAAAGCGAAAAAAAGGCTGATGACCTTTATCCTAAAGCGATAATGTACAAGATTTCCGATGTTTTTTCGGGTAAGACATATGGCGCGGATGTTATCATTGATAGACAGGATACATTTTTACAGACAAAGAATGGTAAATTAGTACCGGTCAGGTTTTCAGGCGCAATACTCTATGAAGGTTACAAGCCAATAGGCAGTGTTGGTTTTTTTCAGGATCTTAGAGAAATTAAACGATTGCAAAAGGAATTAATTCAATCAGAAAGATTGGCGGCTGTTGGGCAGACAGTGGCCGGTCTCGCACATGGCATAAAGAATATTTTAAATGGTTTAAAGGGTGGTGTCTATATAGTTAACAATGCTTTTAAAAAGTTGTCTGATACTCTTGCTGTTGCCGGTATAGAAAATAGGAATCCGGAAAACAAACTAAAAACAGGCTGGGAAATGGTGGAAAGAAATATTAATAGAGTCTCTGATCTGGTTTTGGATCTTCTCAGTTATTCAAAAGAACGTGAGCCGGAATACGAAAGGTATGATCCAAATATTATCGTGGATGAAGTCTGCGATCTTATGGAGTTAAAGGCTAAAAAAAATGACGTTAAACTGATAAGGAGTTTGGATAAGAAAATAGGTGAGGTTTATCTTGATCCAAAAGGGATACACATTTGCCTTCTTAATCTAATTTCAAATGCGATTGATGCCTGCATTTTTGACCCTGCCACGGAAAAAGACTGGCAGGTAAAGGTTGAAGCGCATTCTGACGGGGAAGGTGGTGTGATTTACGATGTGCTTGATAATGGTTGTGGCATGAATCAAGAGGTTAAAGATAGAATTTTTACTGAATTTTTCAGCACAAAGGGAAATCGTGGTACAGGCCTTGGGTTGCTTGTTTCTCAAAAGATAATTCATGAACATAAGGGAAGTATGGATGTAAAATCGCAGCCAGGCAAAGGCACAAAGTTTTTAATCAAGCTTCCGAAACAGGAATTCACAGAGAAAAAATAATTTTGACAATTTCGTAAAAAGCTAAAATGTGTCGCTTTGCAACACCGCAGACAAGAGTAACTTGTCAATTATATCAAAAAGTTATGTTTTGGTTATATGTTTTGGTTATTTGAAAGTCGAAAATCGGGTTGTTTCAGTGAAAACCGAGGTCCATAATAACCTGTAATTGCTAAATTCCAGCCTTCTTAGAAATAACAGTTAAGGGGTATGATGGACTTTTTACGACACCAGCAATTTTACTTGCAATTTATAAGCAATTTTACTTGCAATTTATATTTGATTTGCTATATAATATTTAATTTAAAAAATAAGTAAGTTGATAAATTTTATATTTTGCCGGTTTTAATAAAGGAGGAGTATTATGGGTAAAAAGGTTCTGATCGTTGATGATGATGTTGATGTAAGAACGTTTGTGTCGAGCGTAGTAGAAAATAACGGCTATACACCAATAATCGCATTAAATGGCGAAGAAGCTATGAATAAGATAAGGGAAGAAAAGCCGGACGTAATTACACTGGACATATTAATGCCAAAAGAAAGCGGGATTAAGATGTACAGGGAAGTCAAAACAAACTCCGAGTTTAGTGCTATTCCGGTAATAATACTTTCCGGAATAGCACAAAGAACCTTTATCCGTTCTCAAAAGGCTCTTGCAGAGGATGGGGGCCAAGACATACCGGAACCGGAGGTTTATCTTGAAAAACCGGTTGAGCCTGAAGAACTGGCCGCAATATTAAAGAAAGTTTTGTCCTGATTTAAATATGGTAAAATAGTTAATTGGTCGAGTTGTCGAGTTGTTAATAACTCGACTACTCGACTATTCAACAACTCGACCGGTTTTTCAGGGTACAAGCAGTGTTGGAAATTCAGACATTTCTGTTAGTTCTCTGGATACGCTGCCAAGCCAGCGCGCCCGCCATGCCCCTTTTCCTGTTGCGCCCATGACAATCATAGTAGCATTATACTCACGCGCAGCGGTTTCAATTTGAGAGACTACGTTACCCATGCAAAGATGAAATTCTGCTTCAACCTCTTCATCTTTAAAAGTTGTGCAGATATCCTCCAGCCTCTTTTTGTTTTCCCTTTGAATTTTTATAAGATCATCTTTTGATTTACCTTTTATAACATCGTCACTGACAACATGTATTACCACGACTTTTTTAAGAGCCTTTTTTATATCTATTAACTGTTCCAATGCCCTTTCGCATGGAGATGACCAGTCTGTTACAAGAAGAGGTGTATCAAAAGGCTTATCATTAACTTTGCCTGAAGGAAGCATATATTTATGTACCAGCACAGGAGTCTTTGACCGCTGTAAGAGTTCCATCGTTGTTGAACTTGCAAACAGTTTTTCTAATTTTGTTCTTTTATGGGCTTCTGTTATTATTAAATCCACCCCTTCTGTTTCAGCAGTTGAAAGAATCTTGGGAAGAGGATTTCCAACAACAACGTAGGCACCGCATTCCATACCTTTTTCAAACACGCTTTCTGCCCAATCAATAAAACGCACATCTGCCATTTGTTTTAATTTTACATCTTCCTCTTTAAGATAACCTGTCCCGCGATGCATGGCAACTTGTTCTCTGTTTATTACATGGAGAAAAACCACATGATTAAGACCGGCCTTTCTTAGCTCCATCAATGATTCCAAGGCATCAAGCCACAGTTCATCAAAGTCGGTTACAAACAGCATCTTTTTAAATTTCATAAAACTTCCTCCCCAAACTTATAAATCCTATTCTTAAATTTTATAAAATTAATCAGAAAGCATTTAGATTGTCAAGTTTTTATTGTGTACCCAAATATATCTACCAAATATATCTATTAGATGAGCAAGTAGGTAGCCTGAAAGATGATAATAATAAAACATATAAATTTTACCCGGTTAAAAAGCTCCGTCCTTTCTAAGTGGGTTTACTGTACGATATTACGGGCAAGAAGTGTTCATTATTTGTACACTAAATCATGTAAAGATATAACTATGTTCCTACGTATGGGTATTTTTTGTCCAGTTATTGAACACATTATGTTAGGGTTATTTGTCTCATTTTGTTTTTGATTTCAAGAATATTAAATAAAACAATAAGATATAAATTGCAATCGAGAAGGCATGAATGTTGCATTCCATTGCAATAACGTGGGAATTTTTGCAAATTAAAATTTTCGTTTTCTTTGAATTTGAGTCCCGGTTAAATATAAAATACGCCATCTAATGGACAGACAAAATTTAGCATTTTTTAAAGGGTTCATCTGGAGCGTAACTTTTTATGATTTTATCAATGATCAATAAGGTTGGTATAGATTTTTGAAGCAAACATTATGTATATTTATGAGTTGTTTCTTATTCTGCATTATTATTGACCTCATATAACTATAACACAGGAAAGTTATGGACGTAAAAAAAATTGTTTATGCTACAAATTTAAGCAAACCCACCTTTCGTGTACTTGATGGATTATCGGGTTTAAAAAGTCTTGGTTTGCAAGAGATCGTTCTCCTTTGTGCTATTGGCAAGGAAGGGGGAAGTGAATGGAACAGGTCAAAAAATGCGGCTTTTGATCTATTTGAGACATGGAAAAAAAGATTAGATAATTTAGAAATAAATGTAAGTATTAGGATTGAGCCCGAAAACCTTTCCGCAAGCGTCTTAAAGACAATCCAGGGCAATAAGATATCGCTTGTTGTATTGCATTTTAACAAAAAAGAGAATCGAAGAATATTGGGTGGTTCGACCTTAAATGATATTATTAAGTCCACAAATGTTCCTCTTCTTGTTGTTGATAAGAACGAAAAAGGATTGAATTTTAGTTCAAAAGGAATATTTGAACATGTTTTATTTGCGACTGATTGGTCGCCGAAATATGAAAAAATGTTGCGACATATACTTAATTTTAAGGAATTAATAAGTGAACTAGAACTTGTAAATGTAATATTTGAAAAATTGAGCCTGCGCAATGTACAACAACTAATGGAACATATGATTAATAACCGCAAAATGTGTCTAAAGCTTGGTGTTTCAACAGAATATCACATGTATGCGGGAGAGATTAGTGAAGAAATCCTGCGCGCGGCACATGAATATGAATCTACCGTAATAGTTATGGGTCCAACACGCAAACGGAAGTTTAATGATATTTTTTCAGGCAGGCCAGCGTATAAAGTAATAGAAAAAACTTTAATACCTGTATTGCTGGTTCCCTGACTATATTTTGTTTTGTAATATCACCTGCAAATTATAATAAAAGTTTTTAGTGAACTATTCCGCAACGAGCTACGGGGAATTTAACCCGGCAACTAACGAAAATTTGTAAAATTTGCATAACCTGTGGATTAAAAAAATATAGAAAGGAATAAGATGGAAGTAACAGTACTGGTTCAAGCCACATATAGTTCGTTTAAGATGTTAGGCGAAGCAAGAAATAAAGCCAGGGAGATATTGGACACCGCTGCCAGGCTCACATCTGAGACCCAGGCAGTACATCGAAAAAGGGTAGAGGCGATATTTACAGGCGCCAAACAAAAAAAAATCGAAGCCGCGAGGTTTGCTGCAACATTTATCATTATATTCTGCTTCTGGCTGCTTTTGTCAGGGCACTATGATTTATTTCATATCAGCATTGGAGTTCTTTGTTGCGGCTTGGTGTCATATGTATCGCATGATCTCCTTTTTGCCAATCCAAGGGCTGGAGATATGCGTGTAATAGTTAAGAGGTTTTTTATTTATATTCCATGGCTGATGTATCAAATAGTCATGTCTAACCTGCATGTTGTCCGACTGGCTCTGGGGCCAAGAAGGCTTCTTGATCCGAAGATAATGCAATTCAAGACAAAACTGGAAAGTGATATATCTATGGTAACACTTGCTAATTCTATTACTCTTACTCCAGGGACTATTACAGTAGATGTTAAAGATGGCATATATTATGTGCATGCTGTGAGCAAAAAGGTTGCGGAAGATCTCATGACAGGTGAGATGGAAGATAAAATTGCTCATATATTCATGGAAGCCGACCATGTGTATGTTCAGGATGTTCTGGATATGTCGCCTATCTTTGTAGAATTAAAATAGACAACATGGTTAAAAATAGTTTTTTTTATTATTATAATTTTAAGAATTGAGGCCGGACAATATGACAAGCAAACATGCAGTAAACATGACCAAAGAATCGGATGATGTTATTGTCAAAACAGTTTCCCGGTTATTAATACCCTTTATGCAGGTTTATGCTCTCTATGTTATTGCGCACGGTCATTACAGCCCTGGAGGGGGATTTCAGGGAGGAGTAATTTTAGCAGCGGCTTTAATTCTATTGGCAATAACTTTTGGCTTGAATAATGTTTTACACAGGATGTCGGAAAAATTAAACACCATTTTATGCAGCCTCGGAGTCTTTATATATGCGGGAATTGGGCTTTTATGCTTAATACTCGGCGGGAATTTCCTGGATTATAAAGAGCTTGACAAGATATTACACGTAGGGATAGCGCATGCCAGATCGCTCGGCATTCTTGGTATTGAGACTGGTGTAGGTATTGCTGTCATGGCTGTAATGCTCTCGATCTTTTTGGATATATCCACAGGAGGGCTTCCTTCAACAAAAGAATAAGGTTAATTTGATTGATATTTAAGGATTAAATTTGAGAATACAGGACTTCAACAAACGGTCTGCAAAGATGAAGCAGGTCTATAATATGATATTAAATCTTGCTCCTACTGATGCCACAGTTTTGATTCGTGGTGAAGAAGGGACAGAGAAAGCATTGGTGGCACGATCTATTCATTTAAACAGTGCGAGAAAAAATCACACTTTTGATGTGTATAACTGCTCGGCTTATCCGCAGTTTATTGTAGAAAGCGGTCTTTTGGGCTATGAGGCAGGTGCTTTTGAAGGGGCCGTACGTTTAAAAAAAGGATGTTTGGAACTAAATAATGGCGGGACAGTGTTTTTGAGTGAAATTGATAAAATGTCTCCGTTGACACAGATCAAACTTCAGAACTTTTTACAGGATGGGTCTATAAAAAGGCTTGGAGGGAAGAAAACTATAAAGACAGATGTCAGGATCATTGCTGCTGTTAATTCTGATCTGGGAAAAGAGGTAGAAAGGGGAACTTTTAACGAGGAATTTTCTTATATGCTGAATGTGATAAATATACATATACCTTCTTTAAGACAGAGAAAAGATGATATTCCTCTTTTAATAGAATGTTTTTTAGAAATGCTTAATATGAAAACTGGAAAAAACATTAAAGGCGTTACATCTGATACTATGCAGATATTAATAGATTATTCATGGCCTGGAAATGTTAAGGAGTTGGAAAACACAATACAACATGCCTTCCTTCTGGCAGATGGTGAAGAAATTAAGAGTGAATTCTTGCCATCCCGAATCTTAAATAATGTTTTAACAGAAAAGAATGAAGGGATAACCTCTTTTGAAGAAAATGAAAAAAGATTTCTTATGAAGATTTTGCAGGAGTGTAATTGGAATAAATTACAGGTTTCAAAGCAGCTCAATGTGAGCCGCAGTACATTATATTCAAAGCTTAAAAAATATAACTTGACGTCAAAACAGTAAAATAGTGGAGTTCAGGGTGCGTAGTCAACAAATTCGCAATCCGGATCCGATTTGGGAGTAGGCGATATGGAAAATTTTTATCTTGGCGTGAGCATTCTCCTTTGCTTGCTTGTTTTTATTTGTCTTTATCGGGTAGTATTCGGGCCGACTATTATTGACCGGATTGTAGCTGTTGGAGCAATCGGCACAAAAACGTTAATAGTCTTGGTACTCATAGGCTTTATCTACGATAGAATAGAAATGTTCATTGATATCAGTATGGTATATGCTATTTTAAATTTTATTGGAACTCTGGCGGCAGCAAAGTATTTTGAAGGGAGAGGTGAAATTTGATGGAAGTTGTTAAAATAATATCCATTGTTTTTGTTCTAACAGGATGTTTCTTTTTTACTACCGGTACCATCGGTTTGATACGTTTCCCGGACTTTTATTCCAGGATGCATGCCACCGGAAAAGGAGACACCCTTGCGGTGCTCATATGTCTTGTCGGTCTTGCATTATATCATGTCTTTCATCACGGAGCTGTTTTAGACGGTATAAAGTTAGTCTTTATTGCCGTATTTGTCTTTTTAGCCAATCCTACGGCAACTCATGCTATTTCCAGAGCTGCTTTTCGGTGTGGTGTTAAACCGTGGACCATGGGGGAGAACAAATGATCTGGCAACTTGATTTTATTCTCTGTATCTTTGTCATTATTTGCGCGATTGCTGCTATTACTATTAAGGATCTATTGGCCGCTGTAATTATACTTGGCGCTTACAGCTTCTTTATGTGTATCCTCTGGACTGAGATGGGCGCTGTTGATGTTGCCTTTACAGAGGCTTCTGTAGGCGCAGGAGTTGGCACAGTCTTGCTTATTGCAGCGGTTAGTAAAACAAAAAGGAGGTCAAAGGATTGAAAGTTATCGCTTTAATCGCAGTCATTATGACAGGTGCACTGCTTATATACGGTATTGAAGATATGCCTGAATGGGGGGATCCTAATTCTCCTGCCAATTCACACGTTTCGCCTAAATACATTCAGGAATCCCTGGAAAAAACAGCGACACCCAATATGGTAACAGCAGTACTCGCAGATTATAGAGGATATGATACTCTCGGAGAAACGTCCGTGATCTTTACAGCCGGAATTGCGTGTGTGCTGATGCTGCGAAAAAAGCGCAAAGGAGGAGGCGATTAATATGCTTGACTACGTACTTGGTAAATACAATTTCTGGATATACGTAGTTCTGATGATGATTGGGCTGTATGCAATGATTGGAAAGAAAAATCTCGTCAAAAAGCTTATCGGGATGAATATATTTCAATCAGCAATAATACTTTTTTATGTTTCCATCGGAGTAAAAAAGGGCGGAGCAACAGTTCCGATATTTCTGGGGGATGCTCATGCGGCGCACGGGCATGGACATGCTATTATCGATGTTGCTAATTATTTAAATCCTTTACCACACGTGCTTATGCTTACGGCTATTGTGGTTTCAATTGCTACAACCGGTGTGGCTCTTGCGATAATTATTTTAATTTACAGAAGATATAATACCTTAGAAGAAGATGAAATTCTAAAGATAAGAATGGATACAGGAGTCTAATATGGCAGAACAATTTCCTGCTTTAATTATAGTAGTTCCTTTGATTGCTTCTTTTTTTGTTCCGATTATTGGATGGTGGAAAAAGCAGCTTTGCTATCCCTGGGTTGTTATCATACTTGTTGTGCCCTTTATTTCTTCACTGGGAATTTTGAAAACGGTTTTAACCGTTGGAAAATTTAGCTATCGTCTCGGTGGATGGGCGCCTCCATGGGGTATAGAGTATGCTCTAAATTATCTCAACGCATTTGTATTGGTCATTGTTTCTTTTATCAGTCTGATAGTTGCTATTTATTCCAGGAAGTCTGTTGAAAAAGAACTGCCTGAAAAAACTGTTCCCTTTTATACACTCTTTCTCCTTCTTGTTACAGGTCTTCTCGGTATTGTAGTTACCGGAGATGTATTCAACCTTTTTGTCTTTTTGGAGATTTCTTCTCTTTCCTGTTATGCTCTGATAGCGATTGGAGAAGACGGGGCGCCGATTGCTGCATTTAATTATGTTATTATGGGGACTATCGGGGCCTGTTTTTACCTGTTAGGTGTTGGATATCTTTATATGGCAACCGGATCGCTCAACATGGCGGATTTGGCTCGTATTTTGCCCGATTTGTATCATTCTAAAGTCGTCCTTGTTGCTTTCGCTTTTTTTACTGTCGGTATAATGATTAAAGGGGCTGTATTCCCTCTTCATGTATGGATGCCTGATGCCTATTGTACTGCTCCGTCTGCTGTTAGTGCGCTTATTGGTCCCTTAATGACTAAAGTAGCGGCATACGTGATGATAAGAATAATGTTCACAATTTTTCATCCCAATTTCTCTCTTAATGTCATGCCGGTGTTTACCATGCTGGGCTGGCTTTCTGTAGCTGCCATTTTAGTTGGTGGTATCTGGGCAATAACACAAACAGATATTAAGAAGATGGTTGTCTATATACTTGTAGCAGAAGTAGGATATATACTTCTTGGTATAAGTGTAGGCAATAGAATAGGTCTCACGGGAGCAATTCTTCATATCATGAATGATGCATTTATGATGGCATGCCTCTTTTTGGTGATCGGAGCGGTATTTTACAAGACAGGAAATAGAAACATTTTGCAGATGCGTGATTTACATACAAAAATGCCATTTACTATGGGGGCCTTTACAATAGCTGCGCTTTCCATGGTTGGTATTCCCCCGGCTTGTGGATTTTTCAGCAAGTGGTATCTGATTCTTGGGGCCATTGATGCTCAAAAATGGGTTTTTGCAGTAACTCTTTTAATCAGCAGTTTAATGAATGCAATTTTATTTTTCAGAGTTATCGAGTATGCATATTTTTCACCCCATGAAGAACATGGAGTTAATGAGTCGCATGCTAATCCAAACGCCTCTGATAAGCATGGTGAAATCGTCAGGGATGAGGCTCCGCTGAGCATGTTGATTCCCATACTTATTATGGCGGCAGGAATAGTTATACTTGGTCCTTTAAGTGGAAAAATTATAGCTTCTGTAATTCAGTTTGCCATCCCTGCAGGGTTTTAACAATGTCAAGATATTTTAAGGAGATTTGATGGAAGTTGTAACCTCGATAAAACCTTTGCTCGCTGTTCTCATATCCGGAATAGCGGCTTGTCTTATTCTTGCTACAGGAGAAAGACACAAAAATCTTAGAGAAACATGGACAATTATAGCGGCGGTGATCAAATTTTTACTTGTCGTATCAATGGTCCCTTTAGTTATTAAAGGTAAAATACTTGAATATACTATAATTAAGCTGGCTCCGGGTCTTATGCTCCAGTTTAAGGTAGGACCCTTTGGGATGATATTTGCGCTGCTGGCATCTGCGCTGTGGATAGCCACCTCTTTTTATTCCATAGGATATATGAGACAATTAAAAGAGCACGCGCAAACACGATATTTCTTCTGCTTTGCTGTTTGCCTTTCAGCAACTATTGGCATTGCTTTTGCCGCTAACCTGCTGACCTTGTATATATTTTACGAGATACTGACCATAGCTACCTATCCACTTGTTATGCACACTGAAACAAAAGAAGCCTTTTTAGGCAGCAGAAAATATCTTGTTTATACATTAACAGCAGGGGTAGTTATTCTTTTTGCGATTGCCATGATTTATCATATAACAGGAACGCTTGATTTTAAACCAGGTGGATTTCTCGCCGGATATGGCAATTCGAATACATTGTGTTTCCTTTTTTTTCTACTCATAGCAGGATTTGGCGTAAAAGCCGGTATCATGCCCTTTCAAGAATGGCTCCCAACTGCAATGGTTGCTCCAACACCAGTAAGCGCGCTCTTACACGCTGTAGCGGTAGTAAAAGCCGGTGTATTCGGTTGTTTGAGGGTTATCTTGTATGTTTTTGGGCCGGTACTTCTCCACGAACTTGGTCTTTGGATGATTCTTGCTTATGTGGTGTCATTTACTATTATTGTTGCCGCAATGCTCGCTCTTGCACAGGATAATCTTAAACGAAGACTTGCCTTTTCAACTATAAACAACCTTGCAATCATTATTCTTGGAGCTATCATACTTACAAAGGATTCTATCACAGGCGGAATGCTTCATCTGATGTTCCACGGGTTTATGAAAATCACTCTGTTTTTTGTAGCAGGCGCTATCTTTGTAAAAACCGGAAAGAAAAATATCAGTCAGTTAGATGGGTTGGGCAGACAAATGCCTCTTACTTTTGGCGCATTTACCATAGCTGCATTAGGTCTGGCGGGTGTTCCTCCAGCATGCGGTTTTATAAGCAAATGGTTTCTTTGTTTGGGATTTATCGAAGCAAAAGAGATTTTCTTTCTCATTGTTTTACTGGGTAGTGCTATGCTCGATGTAGCGTTTTTTGCTCCGATAATATACGGTGCATTTTTTAAAGAACCAAAACCAGATGTAATTCCTCACTTTGATGAAGCGCCCATGTTAATGGTGATTCCCATACTGGTATGTGTTGGTATTTCGATAATTTTATGCATTTCGCCAAATGCCTTTGTTCATGTCTTTGATATCGCGAGAATGGCTACAATGAGTATTTTGGGAGCAGGATAAAATGAAAAAGAAACTTAAAACTATATTTTTTATTTCGCTTGGATTGAGTATTATTATAGGATTTCCTATTCACAAGCACCACATTGCCTTTTTTTGGCATGAAATACCTTGTATCGATGCGATCTTGGGAATTACCGGTACTCTTGTGTTGATAGGAGCAAAAAAAATAGTAGCTTTCTTGGCTCAAAGGGAGGAAAGTTTTTATGATTAATCCAGTTCCACCGGGCATTATATTTTTATTGGGAGCTCTTCTTATTCCATTAATTAAACCAAGACTCCTTAAGCAGGCTTATCTTCTCCTGATCCCCGTAGTTACATTTGTGGATATATTAGCACTGAAATCCGGAACAAGCTGGACATTTAAGTTCCTGGAATATGAGCTTATTTTTGCAAGGGTTGACAAGCTGAGTTTATGCGTTGGATATGTTTTTGTCATAATAGGCTTATTTGCCATAATTTATGCATTGCATGTAAAAGAGGATGGACAACATGTTGCCGCATTTATGTATGTGGGCTCATCACTTGGCGTTGTATTTGCCGGTGATCTTTTTTCCATATTCTTTTTCTGGGAAATAATGGCCGCAACATCTGTTTTCCTTATATGGTACAGTAGAACTCAAGAATCTCTTGACGCCGGATATCGCTATTTACTTATGCACATACTTGGCGGATGTACCCTGCTGGCAGGTATTATTATTCATGTTGTAACAACAGGTTCTATTACAATAGGACCTTCAGGCGGCGGTCTGGCTTTTTGGCTCATGATGCTTGGTTTTGGATTGAATGCCGCTTTTATTCCCATACATACATGGCTTCCTGATGCTTACCCTCGTGGTACTCTTACCGGCAGTGTTTTTATGTGTGTGTATACTACAAAGACTGGTGTTTATGTTCTGGCAAGGTACTTTTCAGGTGTGGAGTTTGTAGCCTATATGGGCGTAATCATGTGTGTGTATGGAGTAATTATGGCGTTGATGCAAAATGATGCCAGAAAACTCCTTTCCTATCATATCATAAGTCAGGTGGGATACATGGTTGCTGGTGTTGGAATAGGCACTGAGCTTGCAATAAACGGTGCAATAGCTCATGTGTTTAATCATATTTTGTATAAGGGGCTTTTGTTTATGTGTATGGGCTCGGTTATTATGATGACAGGGAAGAGGAAACTTTCCGAGCTGGGAGGGCTGGCTAAGTATATGCCTGTAACCTGTATCTGTTGCATAATAGCATCCCTTTCCATTTCCGGCGCTCCAGGCTTTAACGGATATATAAGCAAAGGCATGGTTATACTGTCTTCGGTAGAAGGACACGCGCCTTTTCTTGAACTTATGATGATTCTGGCAGCAGTTGGTACGTTTTTATCTTTTGTTAAACTTTGTTACTACACATTTTTTGCTGAAAACAAAGAGATAAAGGCAAAGGAATCACCTTGGAATATGCGGCTCGCTATGATTTTAACCGCTTTTTCCTGTGTGCTTATCGGGGTTTACCCAAAGGTGCTTTACTATGTGCTTCCCTATCCTGTCCATTATCATGCCTATACTGCCGACCATGTCATTGGGACTGTGCAGCTTTTTCTTTTCTCCGGTCTTGTTTTTATGTTGGCTAAGAAATACTTTGATCCACACAAGGCGCTTATCCTTGATTTTGATTACTTTTACCGAATGATTGCACGCGCTATAAACTGGAGCTGTGATAAAATTCTGAATGATTTGAGAATAGCTGTGCAAAATATTGCTATTAACTTCAGGGTATTTGCCGTAAATTTAGGAGATAATCCCTCTTTTGCTCCTAAAAAAAGACCGATAGGCATAGGAGCAGGTGGGGCTATTATTTTTCTTTTTATCTTTGGTTTGATATATATAAGTTTGGGATAAAAATATGTTGGTAGAAATCACTTCGATGCTTCTGGATTCACCCTTTTGCGAAAATAACGAGATGGCCATTTTTGCAACATTACATAGATGAGAGGTCAGGCGTATAATATCATCGTTGTTTTAAAATTTTAATAATTTTGGGCTTGTATTCATTTTTTTTAGACATTTTATTTCCTTTTATTTTAACAAAAAAAAAGGAAATAACGAGGAAAAAAAGACCGACAACCACTGAAAAAAATGATTGATTATAATTAAATATGGAGGCAAGTTTATCGCCAAGGACAGTGCCCATGATTAAAAATAAAACCGGAATCATATAAACAAGAAAAGCTACTTTTAATAATGAAGAGGTTCCAAAGCTTATAGTAACCCTGTCATTAACATTTGCTCCTACAACATTTATTGCTTCAATCTCAACAGTATCATCAGATCCAGCAGCAGTATCGCAAAAACCTTTTGCCGAGCATGACTCACAGGCAGCGGATTTGGCAGCTTTAACCCACGCCGTAGAAAAACCAACTCTTATTACAATACCTTCTTCAGTTGCCAAAATATAAGCCTTTTTCTGTAAATTAAAAAAACAATCACGAAAGCACGAAATGAGACAGAAAAAAATTCAGGTTTCGTGATTTGCAGCGTATGCCTTGAGAAAAAACGTGACAAATAATAGGTTTTGAAACTTTAGTGCGGCGGGAAAACTTAAGCGGTATTTTTTTCAAATAAATCAGAGGAGGCTTTTACAAATCAAACATATTATGCAAAAGCTCCCCCTTGGTATTTACCATTTTGCAAACATTCTCGAAACATTGAAATTAAAAATTTGGCATTCATACTTTTGTACTGTTAACTCTTAAACTCGTTTTAGCTCTCCCCAATTTCCAATTTCAAGCCGTTTTAAACCATGCCTTTGAAAGCAAAAAATGCAAGAGAAAGCATTCCAGCAGTTATAAGCCCGATTGATGTGTCCTGAAGCGGTTTCGGGACTCTTGCCAGAAGGATGCGTTCACGCACACCTGCAAAAAGAACAAGTGCAAGACCAAAACCAGCCGCATAACTGAATGATGTAACAACTGTTTGCATGAAAGTATATTCTTCCTTAATGTTTATCAGGCAAACACCCATTACAGCGCAGTTTGTTGTGATAAGCGGCAAAAAGATACCAAGGCCTTTATATAGTGATGGGACACTCTTTTTTAAAAACATCTCAACAAACTGTACCAGAGCTGCAATAACAAGAATAAACGCAATAGTTCTAAGATATTCAAGGCCAAAAACTTTTAAAACATATACTTCTATAAGCCATGTAATTACTCCAGCCAGAACCAGGACAAAAACAACAGCCATCCCCATGCCGACCGCTGTCTCCATTTTCTTTGAAGTGCCAAGAAAAGGACAATTCCCGAGATACTGGATTAACAGAATGTTGTTAACAAGGATACAGCTTATCGCGAGAAGTACATAATCGCCCATTAGATTTTCTCCTATTTATTTCCTGCAAGATTCATCAAAGCCAGCATAAGTCCAAGACACACAAAAGCGCCTGGCGCCTCAATCATGAATGTAAAAGGCTGAAAAGAGGGCCCAAATACAGACATTCCGTAAAATGTGCCGCTGCCAAACACCTCTCGTAAAGCTCCAAGAGCAACGAGAGAAATAGTATACCCGGTACCAATACCAAACCCATCTGCTATTGAAGCAACAATACCGTTTTTATAAGCAAAAGCTTCGGCGCGCCCAAGCACAATACAGTTAACAACAATAAGAGGTATAAATATTCCAAGCTTTAAAAAAAGCGGATATGTATAAGCCTGCATAAGAAGTTCTACAACAATAACAAATGTTGCTATGATAACGATAAAACAGGCTATTCTTACCTGTGAAGGAATTATTTTACGTAATAAAGAAACCAAAACATTGGAACATACCAAAACAAAGATTACAGCTACTCCCATTCCAAGCCCATTTTCAACCGATTTAGTAACGGCAAGTATGGGACAAAGACCAAGTACAAGCCTGAATGGTGGTATCTCATCCCACAGACCTTTAACAAATTCATGAGTGATAGACTTAGCCATCTTTTACTCCCTAACTAATTTTTTTTATTTTCTCAGTGATTTGAGATTTTAAGCGTTTATAAACATTCCCGGCTTCTGTTATGCCGCTACAAACTCCGCGAGAGGTAACGGTAGCTCCTGACATGGCGTCGATTTCTCCGCCATCTGCTTTAACCTTAAAGGATTTTATTAAATCTAATCCTTTGAACTGATTTGATAATTTAGGATCTGACTTTGCTCTGGAACCAACACCTGGTGTTTCACTGTGGGTAGTTACACCTATACTGATAATTTTATCATCATCTATGTTTACACCAACCATAAGGCCAATGTCACCGCCAAAACCCCCACCAAAGCTTTCAAATGCAACTGTATTAGCTTTTCCATCAAATACACCAACAAAAAAGCTTCTTTCAATATTCCCATCCTTGATTTTAAAACGGTCAGCAATAGGATCATTGGAACTTCCCTCAAGAATATTCCTTATTGCAGGTCCCTTAACAAACTCTAACTGCTGATTTTCAATTCTTTCACTTGTTCCACCGCGGATTGCCGCAAGCAGACCGCCTGAGAAACAGCTTAAAACCGTAAGCACTACAATCATTTTAATTATTTCACGCATTTTCTCTAACCTTTCCAATAGCTTTTGGTCTGATTTTATCTATAAGCGGGTTTATAAGATTCATGATCAAGATCGCAAAGATTACGCCATCAATATAGACACCGATATTTCTTATAAGCACGGTCAAAAAACCGGCGCCTGCTCCATAAATGAGCATTGGAATAAAATTGACCGGCGAAGAGGAATCTTCTGTTGCAAGGAAAAAGGCGCCAATTAAAGTATAACCGGCAAAAAGATGGACAACCGGGCCTGCATAACGCACAGGATCAGTCAGATTAAATATCAGAGCGGTTATAATGATGCCGGCTAAAAAGGAAATCGATATTTCCCACCTGATAATTCCTCTGATAATGAGATACAACCCTCCGGCAATAAGTCCAAGACCAAAGGTTGAGCCTATTCCACCAGATTGTTTGCCCATTAAAAGATCAACCATACTGAATGAATCAACAGCAACTGAGCCAAAATGTTTTAGGGCGGCAAGAGGATAAATCATGGCAAAATCGAAATCATAATTCATAAGCGCTTCGTTAAAATCAAAGATATTTTTCCATGATATCATGAGAACGGCTATCGCAACAACTACGGGGTTAAAAGGATTTGCTCCGATTCCGCCAAAGATCTGTTTTCCAATAATAATGGCGACAAATGTTCCTATTATTACAAACCACCATGGCGCTGTTGCCGGTAAAAGCATGGCGAATAGCATGCCGATAGTGGCCGCGTTGCCGTCTCCAATAGTAAGTGAACGTTTTGTTATACGACAAAAAATAAATTCCCATATGATTGCTGAAGAAATGGAAAGTGACACAACGCCTACAGCCGGCATACCGTAGTAAATGATGCCAAGCAGTATTGCAGGTAGAGCCGCAAGCGCTGTATTATAATTTCGTTTGGATATCTTGCTTCCATCATGCCAAAAAGGGGCATGTGAAACTATGAATTTATTAGTATCAACTATGTTGTCATCAGCCATTAGTTCCCTCCGCTGTATTTGCCCTGTCAAGCTCATATTTTGCCGCCTTTATATATTGGAATATCGGCATTTGAGACACACATACATAACTGCAAAGACCGCATTCAATGCATGAATGCAAATCATACTGATCCGCTGCTTCTTCATATTGTCCTGCTTCAAGAAATCGGACAAGTAAATTAATCTGGATATTTGCAGGGCATACCCTTATGCAGTCGCCGCAGTTTGTGCAGGGGTAATCTGAAATAACAGGAATGTCATCTTTATCCTGTACGATAATAGCATCGGTATCAGGCTGAACCGGATGATCCCCTGAATAAACACAAGAGCCGGTCATTGGACCGCCGAAAATTATCCTGTCATTCTCGTTTAAAGTAATATTAAAAGAATTAAATATATCACTTACCGGTGTTCCGATTCTGGCTGATACAAGTAATTTAGAGCCATCTTTCTTAACAAGAGTAAGGATTTTTGTTACAGGTATTTGGCCGTTGTTAAAAGCGTTTCCGATAGATGCAACTGCTTCAGCGCTGATAAAACATACCCCGACATCTTCAGGGTTTTTCCCCGCTGGCGCTACCTTGCCCAGGATGTCTTTCATAATAAGATGCGGAAGCGCTGATGGATATGTATCATTAATCTGTTTTACTTTTTCACCAATTGCGGAGAGTTTCGGCATTTGGCTCTTTGAAGCAACCATTATAATATCATTAACTCCGGTTGCTGTTTTCAGAATACTTATTCCATTTTTTATTCCATCAATATCAGATTTAATAACATACTGATTTGTTGTTATTAATAGATCGTTGTCAGTACAACAAACAACAATTGTATTTATAGGTTTGTCTTTGTTGGAAAACTGCTCAACCGGAGGATTGCCTGGAGCAAATGCAAGATAGTTTTTAACAGTTTCAAGGGCAGCATTCTTTGATCCGTCTGCGGCGGATTTGAACTCATCGTCTATTTCTTCATCATCAGCCACTTCAATTGCGATGGCAGTATAAGATCGTCCAAAATCACCTGTATAAGAGGAAATTGATGATACTTGTCCTGTCACACTTGAAACAACATATTCATCACTTTCTTTGTACAGTAAAAGTTTCTGACCGGTCTTAACAATCGCCTTTTTTTTAAGTAACAGGCTCTTTTTGTCAAAAGGACAATTAGATAAAAGAGTAATCTCTTTTGAGGCGGGGATTTGCTTAAGGGAAGGCGTATCTCCAAGAGATTCGTATTCAAGTCGTGGTTTTAATAAACCGATAAAAGATCTTTTTATCATGGTTCAACCTTTCTTAGCTCTTAATTTGTTTGCTTCATCTGGGCGCTATGACGGTCATGCCTATATGCAAGCCAATGCAGACGAAACGGACGAATTTTTTATTCAATCAGCAAAACTATATGCTTACATGACATGACATGATGCACATTTTTGAGGGCCAGCTTCAGCTTCCTTATGACAGTCGATGCATTGTTTATGGAATGCATCAGATCTGCTTGGCATATCTTCATCCTGGCTTTCAAGTCCATGGCATTCTCCGCAAGCCTGCGGGTTCGTGTCACCCTCTTCAAAATTGTGATGACAGTCGCTGCACGAGATGCTGTAACCTGATTCCGCTGTATGTGTCTTATGATCAAAAAAAACCTTTCCCGCAACACATTTAAACATCAACCTGACCGGTTGTTCCGGAGTTTTAGCGGAAAAGGCGGCATAACTTAGAACACCCACAACCAACAAAATAATAGCCAGGCCGTAAGCTATCTGAAGTTCTTTGTTAGAAATCATATTATATCCTTTCAAGGCGTTATCTTTTTAAAGCGGGTGTAAAACTAAAAACGTTTACCATAATATAAAAAAAAATTCAAGTGAAAAAAACTATGGAATCAGAAGAACAGGAAGCTCTGATGTCTCCGCAACCCTGTGAGAAACACTTCCTAACCAGAAGGATTTAACCCTGTCTTTACCTGTTGTTCCCATAACTATCATTGTAGCATTCTGTTCTCTGGAAACTCTGAGAATTTCTTCTGCGCTGCGTCCGGCGAACAGGTGGGATTCTGTTTTTATTCCTGCTTTTTCCAATGTATCACAATAGTTGCCAAGCCGTTCCTTGCTTTCGTTTTCTATCCGTATTAATTCCGACTTGTCAAGATTCTTGGAAATCTTAACTCCAATGATATGTGTTATCATAACCTTATCAGACAGGGTTTTAAAAGATGTAAGCGCTTTCAATGCCTTTTCTGAAGGTTTTGACCAGTCTGTGGCAAAAAGAGGACACTTAAAAATATGATCGTTTATCCTGGTAATCATCTCACCTTCCCATTCAAACCGCACCATATATTTGCTCACAAGCACAGGTACAGGACTTCGTCGGATAAGATCCAGCGTGCGTGATCCGGCAAACAGCCTGTCTAAAGCCGTTCTTTTTTTTCTGCCCGCAATAATAAGATCGACCTTTTCTTCTTCTGCAATAGAGATAATTTTTGGAATGGGATTTCCAACCTTAATTATGATTTTGCTGTCAAGTCCATGTTTTGATATTGCTTCCTGCCAATCTTCAAAACGGATTCTTGCCTCTTCTCTCAAGCGTTCTTCTTCATCTTTCATATATCCGCCAAAGGGGACAAACGCGACCTCATCTCTTGGAATAACATAGGTCAGCACAACTTCTTTGAGGCCGACTTCCTTAAGTTCCAGGAGGGATTCAAGAGAATTAAACGCCAACTCTCTAAATTTTGTTGGAAACAGCGCCTTTTGAAATTTCATAATTAACCCCCTGCTATTAAAAGAAAATTAAAGTTACAATCACAAATGTTGGAAGTAAAAAGACTATGGAAAATTTCAATATATAACCAAAGAAACTTGGCATGGGTGTGCCGGCCTCCTCTGCAATTGACCGCACCATAAAGTTAGGCGCATTCCCGATATAGCTGAATGAACCAAAGAAGACAGCGCCTGCTGAAATCGCCTTTAAATAAATCGGGCTTTCCGACATAAGAAGAGGCACAGCCTGAGCTTCCGACATGCCGGGATAAAGTTTTCCAAGAGCTGTATTGAAAAATGTAAGATAGGTCGGCGCATTATCAAGAAAACCTGAAAGAGCGCCAGTGACCCAGAAGAAATGCATCGGTTCCTTTACCGCGGCAATCAGAAATGCAAGTTCCCCTTTCAGGCCAGCCTTGAGTATAAGCAGACATGGCACCATGGTAATGAATATCCCGATAAAAAGATATGCCACCTCGATGATGGGAAACCATGAAAAGTCATTATCTTCGTGTATCTTTTTCGAAGTAGTTATTAGTGAGAGAATGCCCATTACAATAAGGAGGCCGTCCCGCACCCAGTCCTGTACTGCCCGATGAATACCGAGTGTGTTTATTTCCCCCCAGTCCACTAATCCGCTCATGAGCACCGATCCGACAATGCCGCCGAGAAAAATAAAATTAAGGAGGCCTACTAATTTTAATGGTTCTTTTTCCCCTTCTTCCACAGGAGCGGAAGAGAACCCTTCTTTTTTATAATGGTATGAATCGAGGAAAAAATAGATCACCAGGAGAATCCCGGCTGCTGTAAGCATGTGCGGCAGAATCTTCATTGTCCAGAAAAAGGAAACACCATGGAGAAATCCAAGAAAGAGCGGTGGATCGCCCAGCGGAGTCAATGAACCTCCGATATTGGCAATCAGAAAGATAAAGAAGACCACCATGAATGTCCTGTTTTTCCGGTATTCATTGGCCTTTAAAAAGGGACGGATCATCAGCATGGCAGCTCCGGTGGTGCCCATCCACGAAGCAAGCAGAGTGCCGATAAGTATCATAATAGTATTTATAACCGGCGTTCCACGCAATGTTCCTTTAAGCATGATTCCGCCGGAAACGGTAAAAAGCGCCCATAAAAGAATAATAAAGGGGACATAGTCGGCAAGGATGATATGGAGAATCTCATGCACGGCAACGCCCTTAAAAGCAATCAAAAAAGGAATGGCTATTGTCGCGGCCCAGAAAGCGGAAATTTTGCCAAAATGATGATGCCATATCTTTGGCGCAAGAAGAGGAAAAAGGGCTATGGAAAGCAGCATGCATGCAAAAGGGATACAGCTCCAGAGTGGAAGCACCTCTCCTAAATTAACATGTCCTCCGTGACCGCCATGACCAGCTTCTTCGAGTCCGTGAGATTCAACTCCAGCATGGGTAGCAGCTTCATGTTCTATAACAGTGCTATGCCCAGCATCATGAGTTGTCACAACATCATGACTTGAAGCCAGCGCCGAAACCGAAAATAAAAATATACTCAATATAAAAAACGCTGCTATCCATTTTCCAAATTTCATGTATTAGTTACCTCCTGCTGAATAAAAGATCCTCGACAAAGCTTAATCATACAATCCATAGAGTACGATTTTTTATAGTTTGTACAATTTTATTGGATACACTTCCAAATACAAAGGCGGCGGCGGCTGACAAGCCTCTTCGTCCAACCACTAAAGTATCATAATCTTCTTTTCTAACTTCTGCTATAATGTCCCTGGCGATTCCAGCAACCTTGTCTTGAATCTTTAGCTCAATCTTATCATCAGAAAATCCGGCATCTAACAAAATGTCTCGGCATTTTTCCATTATTTCTTTTGCCGACTTTTTCTTTTCGCTGATCATCCATTTCAGTTCAACCAGTTTTTCGGAAAAATGAGGAAGAGCAAATTCTTTTTCCAAACCAGAAGACATTATTGGTAATACAGTAAACAGAGTTATATTAAAAAATGCTGGACTTGCGGCAGAAGCTACATAATTGACAACTTTTATTGCATATTCTGAATCATCTAAGGCTATGAGCATCTTCATAGTTTTCTCCTTAATTGTTGAGGAATCTGTCAACAAATAGACTGTTAAGCAGCTACCAGACTCTGAATAATTCCTGTCGGGCATGCTTCAAAGCACTTGCCGCAACCTGTGCACTTCTCACCATCAACTATTGCCAGAAATTTATTAACTATTATAGCTGTTTCCGGACAAACCTTTTTGCATTTTCCACAGCCCAGACAGCCGGCATCACATATTGTCTTAACAATTTTTCCGCCGTCATGGGAATTGCAAAGAGTTGCAACTTTTTGCGATTCTTTTATCAATGTAGGAATATGGCGGGGACAGATAGCTACGCATGTGCCGCAGCCTGTGCATAGTTTTTCGTTTACTACAGGCAGGCCATCATCTCCCATTGTTAAAGCGCCGAACGGACAATTCGCAACACAGGTGCCAAGTCCAAGGCAGCCATACATGCAGCCTTTGTCTCCTCCGGCAAGCAGAACAGCTGCTCGGCAGTCTGATATGCCTTTGTAATTGTATTTTCGTTTTGCAGCGGTATGCGTGCCTCTGCAAAATATACTGACGATTTCTCTTTCGGCTGCTTCAGCGGATACACCGAGAACAGCTGCAATTGCTTCTGCAATATCATCTCCACCGGCTTTACAGGCATTGGGCGGTGCTTCGCCTGCTACTATAGCAACAGCGCAATCGCTGCAACCTGCATAGCCGCAGCCTCCACAGTTTGCGCCCGGAAGGCACTCATCTACAGCAACAACTTTTGGATCAACATAGACATAAAAAACTTTTGACGCAACTCCCAGCACAATACTCAGCACCAGGCCAAGACCGCCCATTGCCACCATAGCATTTATTATAGGACCCATGAAATTTGTCACCTCCAGCTTAGCTGTAACCGTTAACTTAAAAAAATAATACCGGCTTTAATAAATTCGCCGTTGATATGTTGATATAATTATAATAAATCTAACAATAAAATATTCTCCTGTTGTTGCAAATAAGCTTAATCCCTGTTTTTATAAACGCATGATTTGTCATATTTTGATTCGTTGAGATAAGAACCTTTTGGAATGGGAAAATGATTTTAAAAGTATGTGTGTCATAACTATCACAAGCAAATAAAGACCGGTTGTTTTCATAAGCTTTTTTTCAAACAGGTTGTCTATTTGAATACAACAAAATATAATTTTATAATCAGGCGTATCTATCAATGAACTGTCCAGTTTGTCAAGTGAAAAACGATTTGATGTCAGATTATAAATAAAGCTCTTATAAATTTGATGAACTCGTAAAAAGTCAATTTGGTTTACTTCATGACCATTTTGGGCGCAATTGTGATATTCATCTAAAATACAAGAACTCGGCCTAACGGCCTAAAACTACTTGCATTTCTTGACGATAAACATCACAACTGCTTTTGCCCAAAATACTCAAAGCCGTTCTCAAAAGACTTTTTACGAAATCATCAAGTTTGCAACAGGTTGAATTCATCGGATGTGTTATTTCGACTTTAGGGAGAGATCTTACTGTCTAATGCTTTTGAGTAATAGCAGGGGATGAAAGTTGAGGAGATAATCTTAAATAAGTTCAAAAGGTAATTATATCAAATTGTTGTGAATATGATGTAACCTTTGTTTTGCTGGTGCCTGGGACGAGAATTGAACTCGTACAGGGCTAAGCCCCGAGGGATTTTAAGTCCCTTGCGTCTACCAGATTCCGCCACCCAGGCATGAGTGCTAATTAGCTGTTTTTACTAATATCTTTTAATATATTACGTTGCATCAATGCATCTTATTTTTCATAAAAATAGCCAAAAATAACTAAACTGTACTGATATTTCAGTACAGTTTGATTGCCTATAGCATAAAGATTTAATTTTGGTCAAGAGCTATAAAAAAAAGCCTACCATTCTGAGACGCAAGAAACGAAACCTTTGAAAAACCCCACAATTTTGGTTAAAATTTAGTTTTATGGTTTTATTTATAGAAAACAAGTTTTATTGATAAAAAAACCTCAAAAAATTCCGCTATCAACCTCTAACAATTTGACTTATCTGCTTGTTTTTACTTGACATTACATCTATTTTATGCCAAGCTCATTAAATCCGCCAGTCATCCCATAAGCAATAATCAAATTAAAGAACTCAAAGATAGAAAAAATACTTTTGATGGAAAACTCGATAAAAACGGGAAACCAGTCAAGTTCTCAAGAGATATGAAATCCGACTGGACGATTAAAAACGATAAGGCTCACTATGGCCTTAAGGAGCATGTCTTTATAGATGTTAATCACGGCTTTATCCTATCTACCACTCTAACACCTGCCTCCGTTAGTAATTCAATCTATCTGCTATATTGCACCACTTACAGCAAGCATACAAAACAGCCAATTAAAAAGGTTTATGCTGATAAAGACTACCCTTAGTTTTGCTAACCTAAAATTGACCCCCCTGAGCCGACTTCTGGTATAAGGGATTGATAAATATCAATTCAACAAACCGGAGGGAAAAAGGAGAATGCTCAAAGTGGATCAATATGATTACATTCGGACAGCTCACAGAGTTTATGGAAAAAAGATCAAACAGATAGCGAGAGAAACAGGTCATTCCAGAAATACTATTAAGAAAGTGCTGCGAAGCGAACATAGCGGATATAAGTCCAGGATAAAGCAGCCGTATCCTGTGTTAGGACCATATCTTAAAATCATTGATAAATGGTTGGACGATGACAGG
>JAFCZU010000519.1 GCA_019314185.1 Deltaproteobacteria bacterium
AAACCGCTTTTGAAAAAAAACCTGCAACTGCTGATAATAGTGGAAGATCTGGACAAACTGGAGCTTATGCAGGCTCGCGAGATGTACGTCAACCATGTGAACCTGCTGACAGGCGTTACAGCCAATATTATCTATACCATACCTATTTTTTTATTTCATTCGCCGGACGTAAACGCATTCAAACATCATTTTGATGATGTTGTGGCGCTTCCAATGATCAAAGTCACTGACCCGGAAGGACAACCTGCGCCGGGTTTTAATACTGTGAAAAAAATTATTATGCAGCGGATAGAGGATAACCTTATTAAGGAAGATGCCCTCGACCGTTTGGTAACAATGACCGGCGGTGTGTTGCGTCATTATGGCCTCAATCAACTCCGCAAAGACTTCTGGCAGCAGATCTCTCTTCCCTTTGATTCTCTGCCGGATGGACCAAAATCAGTGGACGACCTTTATAACCGCCTTGCAGACTACGGTCGAAAGCAGCTAAAAGGTGAAAAGCCCCGGCCTGTGTCGGATTCGGTCAATCAACTCCTGCTTAAATCATGTGCTCTTGTGGAATATAACGGTGAAGGATGGTTTGGCGTACATCCTCTTGTAATAGAAAACCTTAAGGATTTGGGACGATTGTCTTGACAGCGCCAAGCGAACATTTAGAGCTTCTCAAAAATGCAGTGCGCCAGTCAGTAGCAGCGTTGACAGTCGTGGAAGTGGACACTGTTGCCCGGGCTCGTGAATTAGTCGATCTTCTAAAGTTTGAGTTAGATAAGCGTCCCAGCGCTCTGCTTTCTCTTACCGCTGTGCCTGGCGCGGCAACGAGTCTGCTGGATGCGTCCCGCAAAATCACAGGAGCATGGCATTCCGGCGCCGGTGTTCTGTTTCTTATCGACGATGGTCAAAAAAAAGATGAGGGAGCGCAGCGGTTTTGGGCTGACATGAACGCGCAGCGTGAATCGTGGGACGCTCTTAACTACCACATTATTTTTTTTCTGCTTCCCTCTAACTATCATTTATTACTCCAGGCAGCCGAACATCTTGCAGACTGGATGCCTCTTAAGCTTCATATCACAGATCAGGCGGATGCTTTCCGCTACGAAGACAAAGATCGCGCGTCTTATCAAAACGCTGTTTTGAGCGCCGGCAAACTTACTCCGAAAATAGCAAGACAACAACTTGCAATTCTGGAACAACAACTATCTGTTGCTTTGCATGAAGGAATCCCGCGAAAAACACTGGCGCGCAGATACTACTTGCCGATGTTTGAAGCAGCCATGTCACTATCTGACCTGAACCGGGCACAAAGCATCAGACAAAAAGTTGCGGAAAAAGATTTGCAGGCAGGTGATATCATTAAGTGGTGGGAGATGAATTTTTGGCTTGACTATTTGCTTCATCATCTGACCAGCGCAGAAAGCTGGGCGGATAAGTTAAATAAATGGGCGGATAAAACAGACAATCAGTTATTAAAAGCCGTATCATTGCATAACCTCGGGATAATCTCAGAGGAGCGCCGGGAATTTGAAAAAGCCGAAGATTGGTACAAAAAATCACTAAAGATCTCTGAGCAGTTAGGAGACGAACATGACGCTACAAGCACATATCATAACCTCGGGATAATCGCACAAGAACGCAGGGAATTTGAAAAAGCTGAAGATTGGTACAAAAAATCACTAAAAATCTCTGAGCAGTTAGGAAACGAACAAGACGCTGCAAGCACATATCATAACCTCGGGATAATCGCACAAGAACGCAGGGAATTTGAAAAAGCTGAAGATTGGTACAAAAAATCACTAAAAATCTCTGAGCAGTTAGGAAACGAACATGGCGCCGCAATAACATATCATCAGCTCGGGATGATCGCAGGAGAGCGCAGGGAATTTGAAAAAGCTGAAGATTGGTACAAAAAATCACTAAAAATCTCTGAGCAGTTAGGAAACGAACATGGCGCCGCAAGAGCTTACTGGCAGTTGGGATATCTTGGTCTGTTGCAGGGTCGCATGGAAGATTCGGGCAGATGGTCTGTCAAGAGCATAGCAGCCTTTTCCAAAACTCGCGATCCGGATAGAGCAAATCAGGTCATAAACAACTTTCGTATTGCCTATCAGCAGGCTTCACAGTCTGAGCAACGCAAGCTTAAACAGTGGTGGGAGAACGCGGGCCTATGGCCGTTGCCGGAGGCTGTTGTCAGGGGATGAGAACAAGATTTATTGGTAACAGTTTACGGTTGTCGGTTGCCGGTTTACAGTTAACAGTTTTATGTTTTGATCAACCATAAACAGTAAACCGTGAACCGTGAACCGAGCCCTACTAATCGGGAGTAGAAATTATTTATGAATAATATTAAAGTTGTCGCTTTTGACTGTGACGGAGTCATGTTTGATACTGTTAAGGCAAACACAGCCTATTATAATAATATTCTAAATTATTTCGGCAAACCCGATATGACTCCTGAACAGTTTGCTTACTCATACATGCATACAGCAGACGAGGCCATTGCCAAACTATTTGAAGACAAGAAAGGTTTTGAACAAGCACAAGTGTTTCGCAAACATATGAGCTATATACCATTTTTAAAATATATGGAAATGGAACCGCACCTGAAGCCTTTGCTTAAAAAGCTTAAGTCTAAATATAAGACTGCGGTTGCTACAAACCGGACAGATACAATGAAAAGAGTGCTTATTGAACACGATCTCGAAGAATACTTTGATCTGGTAGTAAGTGCACTTGATGTG
>JAFCZU010000115.1 GCA_019314185.1 Deltaproteobacteria bacterium
TTCATCAGCCTGTTTGCAAGACTTGAAAGGCGTTTCCTCGGGCTGTCATTTTTCAGGGCAATATCAAGGGCTTTTCTTGAACCTAAAAGAATTACCAGTTTTTTTCCTCTTGTTATGGCTGTGTATAAAAGGTTTCTTTGCAGGAGAACGAAATGCTGAGTCATTATTGGGACAATAACAGCAGGATATTCCGATCCCTGAGATTTGTGAACCGTTATGGCATAGGCTAATGAAAGCTCTTCGAGTTCCGCAAACTCGTATTTTACAATTCTGCCATAGTAGTTAACCGAAAGGAGCCTTTTTGAAGCGTCAATGGAGCTTACAGTTCCAATATCGCCGTTAAAAACATCTTTTTGATAATTGTTTTTAAGGTGCATAACCTTGTCTCCAGGCCTGAAACCGCTTCCTCCTTTTTCAGAAACAGCGGGCCGTGCATTTAAAACCCTTTGCAGCGCGTGATTCAGATTGACTGTTCCTGCCACACCTTTATGCATGGGTGTCAGCACCTGAATGTCCTTTATAGGATCAAATCCGAAAACCTGAGGAATTTTCCTGGCGCATAATTCAACTATTGTCTCAACAACCCTGTCAGGATTATTTATTTCGATAAAGTAAAATTCAGAGAGTTTGTCCGGTTCTTCGGTTTTTTGAAAGTCTGGCGCGTCGCCCATGCGAACCCGGTGGGCATTTATAATAATAGGGCTTTCCTGAGCCTGCCTGAAAATTTTTTTCAGCTCAAAAGTTATGATTCTTTTTGAATTTATCATATCGGCAAGGACATTGCCCGGCCCCACTGCCGGAAGCTGGAAAACATCTCCGACAAGGATTAATACAGAATTCATGGAAATTGCCTTGAGCAGATGAAACATTATTAATGTATCCACCATGGATACTTCATCTATGATTACCACATCTGCATCAAGGGGATTGTCCTGATTTTTATCAAAAATACCTTCTTCAAGGCTGTATCCCAGGAGTTTATGAATAGTGCCTGCCTCCCTGCGGGTAACCTCTGAAAGACGCCTCGCTGCTCGTCCTGTGGGCGCTGCAAGGATGATCCGTTTCCCAAGAAATTCAAAAACAGCATTAATAGACCTTATAAGTGTTGTTTTGCCGGTTCCCGGGCCGCCGGTTATTATTATAACTCTATGGTAAAGGGCTTCGTGGAGAACTTTTAATTGTTCGGAAGAAGGATTGATAGCGAGTTTTTTTACAACTTCCGCGGTAATCTGTTTTGAATCGATTCCAGGAGGTGTAGCAGGGACAGAGAGAAGGGCTTTTATCCTGTTTGAGATACCGTTTTCCGCCTCATGCAGGTCTTTTGGATACACAGCATTTGCTTCAGGATTATCAAATGATTTTTCAACGATGATTTCCCCTTCATCAACAAGAGAGGTTAAGGCATTTTTTGCTTTTTCCGGTGTTATCGCAAAAAGATTGCCGCATCGTTTCAGAATTTCGTCTTGATATGAAAAGATGTGCCCCTCAGCTACACATTGCCAGACAAGATAAATAATGCATGCCTTGATTCTTTTCGGATCTTCTTTTGCAATATTCAGATTCTGCGCAATCGTGTCGGCAGCATAGAAACCGATTCCTGGAATATCGTTTGATAACCGGTAAGGATCGTTGCGGATAATATTAACAGCATCATCACCATATTCTTTAAATATTTTTGCTGTGTAAGAAGTTGTGATGTTGTTTTCCTGAAGAAAGAGCATCAAACATCTAACTGCATGATGCTCTTTCCATGAATTACTGATTTGGGCTGCTTTTGCTTTTCCAATCCCTTTAACCGCAATTAGTTTTTCAGGCTCTTTTTCAATAACTTCGAGAGTACTGTTTTTAAAACGATCGATCATGGCGTCAACAATTTTTGAACCGATTCCCTTAACAAAACCGGATTCAAGATATTTCTTTATATTAGTGATTGTTGCGGGGAGGACAACTTCAAATGAATTGATTCTTAATTGCTGGCCGTATTTAGGATGCGTTTCCCATGCGCCTTTAATTTTAAGAGCTTCTCCTGGTTTAACAGCGGGCATAAAACCTATCACAGTCACAGGATTATTGGTTTTGGTGGTTTTTAATCTTGCGATAGTAAAATGATTTTCTCTGTTATAATAGGTGATTCTTTCGAGATGTCCTTCGATAGTTATCATGTGTTGACTGTGATTATACAATTATATTGACAAGATAAATAGTGTATTATAAAATTTTAGATTTTAAGTTATCAGGATGATAAAATCAAACAAATAAATTGAATTGTTAAAGAGGTATTAACAGTGGAAATAATTGTATTGTTGAAACGGGTTCCTTCTACAGAATCGTTTATTGAGATTGCTGATGATGGAATATCGATAAAAAAAGATGACATTAAATTTGTTATTAATCCTTATGACGAATTTGCAGTGGAAGAGGCTATCCGCTTAAAGGAAGTTCATGGCGGTTCTGTTACTATTCTTTCCGCGGGAACGGATAAAACAGTGGAAACCATAAGAACCGCTCTGGCAATGGGAGCAGATAAAGGCATACTGATAAATGATCCGGCAACAGAAGGATGTGATGCTTTGGGTACAGCACGAATTCTTGCCGCTGCTTTAAAGGATACTCCATTTGACTTGATAATAGCAGGTCAGCGGGCTGTTGATGACGATAATTTTCAGGTAGGATTGGCTGTTGCGGAATTTTTAAGCATTCCGCACATCTCCATGGTTATAAAACAGGAGATTACGGATGGGAAGATTAGATGCCGGCGAACAGTCGAAGGAGGCTCTGTAACACTCGAAACTAAACTGCCGGCCCTTTTTACTACACAGCGCGGGCTGAACGAGCCGCGTTATGCGTCTCTTCCGGGTATCATGAAAGCAAAAAAGAAACCCATTGACATAAAAACCCTTGAGGATATCGATCTGGATTCCGAAAAGGTTGGAAAGCCTATGTCAAGAATAACGGCCATGAAATTTCCTTTAGTAAGAAAGGAAGAGAAGATTATAGAAGGTAGATCTGCCGGGGAAAAGGCTGCCGCGCTTGTAAAGACTTTGAGAGAAGAAGCAAAAGTGGTGTGAGGGATTAAAAGATGAACGTCGAACATCGAACGTCCAACATCGAATCTTGAATAATGATGTCGCTTCGCTCCTCAATTTATTATAAAATTGAATGAGAAAAAAAGATACAGAGGTCAGAAGCCAGAGGCCAGAGACCAGAAATCGGAGCTCGGAGGTCGGAAAACCGTGAACCTTTGAACTGTGAACCGTTTTTAACAGGAGATATTTATGTCGCAGGGAAATAATGTGCTCGCTATTGCAGAACAGTCGGACAATGTTTTTCGAAAAGTTACCTATGAGGCGTTGAGTGAGGGAAGACGCATTGCCGACAGTATAGGCTGCGGACTGACGGCAGTTGTTTTAGGCGCCGGTGAAAATATTGCAAAGGAGCTTGGGCAATATGGAGCCGACAGGATACTTGTTGCTGATAACGAGGCTCTTAACGAATATATGTCCGATGCATATACAAATGTACTTGCTGATATTGTCAGCAGGGAAAAGCCGGCAACTATAATTGCAGGAGCGTCCAGCCAGGGAAAGGACCTGTCGGCACGACTTGCAGCGCGCATTAATGCGCCTCTCGCCATGGATTGTGTGGATGTTCGCATTGATAATGGCAACCTGACAGCAACCAGGCCCATGTATGGAGGAAAGATATTAGCGGATATTGTTTTTGATGGAAAGCCGCGCATATTGGCTATTCGACCAAATTCAATGAGCATTACCGAACATGCTGCTGCAGGCGCGATTGAGATTCTTGATGTAAATATCGGTGAAACCGATCTGAAGTTTATTGAAAAGAAACTGGATACAGGCAAAGTTGAACTTACTGAAGCTGATGTGATTGTAGCGGGCGGCAGAGGAATGGGCGGCAGCGATTTTTCAGCAATAGAAGAGTTGGCAGACTTGCTTGGCGGCGCTGTTGGAGCATCACGTTCGGCGGTTGATGAAGGTTGGCGTCCACTTGAAGATCAGGTTGGTCAGACCGGAAAGGTTGTTTCTCCCAATCTGTATATAGCCTGCGGTATATCAGGCGCTATCCAGCATCTTGCCGGCATGTCATCATCCAGGGTTGTTGTGGCTGTAAATAAAGACTCTGAAGCCCCAATATTTTCAAAGGCAGATTACGGCATTGTCGGTGATCTTTTTGAAGTTGTTCCTTTAATAACAGAAGAAATAAAAAAGATAAAAAATTAAAAAACAATCACGAAAGCACGAAAAAATTATGTTTTTCGTAACACTTTAGCTTTTTCAAACAAATTCGATATTCAAATAATGCTTTTTTCGAATTAGGGGCGGGTTTAACCAACCTGTGTTCATTGTTGCGCAAAGCTTCTGCTGTGAATGCCATCCCAAAGCTCTAACGGGCGGGATAAACCCGCCCCTACGTTGAGAGCATTCTGGAAAACGTGGTAAACCCGTTTCTACTTATTATGAAAGTTTATCTAATTAATCTGGGCTGTGTGAGAAATCTTGTTGACAGCGAGCTAATGCTTGGGCGTCTTGTGCAGGCAGGCTGGACGATCACACAGAAACCCGAAGAAGCAAATATAATAGTTGTAAATACTTGCAGTTTTATCGAACCTGCTGTTAATGAATCGATCGACACTATTCTTGAACTGGCAAAATTAAAGGAAACAGGACGTTGCAGGAATATTATTGTTACAGGCTGTCTCCCTGAGCGCTTTAGAGAAGAAATTGTCCATTTACTTCCGGAAGTTGATTTTTTTCTGGGCACAGGCGCATTTGACAAAATCATTCAGGCAGCAAATAGTTTTAAGGATTTGCCGGTTTGTTTTCTGCCAGACCCGAACTTTAGCGTTATCCACGAAAAACATGCCCCGCGAAAAAGCGATCTTACACACATGGCCTATATTAAAATCGCAGAGGGATGCGATAAGGGCTGTACATATTGCATTATTCCCAAACTTCGAGGCAAACACAGAAGCCGTTCTCTTGAAGATATTGTCAGCGAAGCGCGCAGCCTTATCTCATCAGGCGTAAAAGAGCTGATACTTGTTGCTCAGGATACAACATATTATGGAAGAGATTTGTGCCCCCCTGTCGATCTGGGCATGTTAATCGAGAAAATATCTGTTATTTCCGAAAAAGCATGGGTCAGGTTTTTGTATGGTCATCCGGAAAGTATAAATGAGTCCGTTATAAAGGCCGTTGCAGATCACAGTAATATATGTCCATATTTTGATATTCCGATTCAGCACGTAAGCGGATCGATTTTAAAAAGAATGGGTCGAAAATATACACGTGACTATCTGTACAGACTGATTGATAAAATCAGATCACTCGTTCCTGATGCGGCATTGCGTACAACTGTTATTGTGGGCTTTCCCGGAGAAACAGAGAAAGACTTTCGCGGGCTTTTAGACTTTGCAGAAGATATTTGTTTTGACCACCTTGGAGCTTTTATTTATTCTGATTTTGAAGATCTTCCCTCTCACAGGTTTTCCGGACATATTCCTGAGAAGGTAGCAACGCAGCGTTATGATTTGCTTATGTCAAATCAGGCAAAAATATCTTTGAAAAACAACAGTAAGCAAATCGGCAGAACCGTTAAGGTTTTGGTGGAAGAAAAGCAGGAAGATAATATTTTTTGTGGGCGCACCGCTTTTCAAGCGCCTGAGGTGGATGGAATCATTTATATTAATTCCGGGCAGATAAAAACAGGCTGCTTTGCTGATATAAAGATAACAGATGCTTATGAATATGATCTTGTTGGAGAACCTGCATGAACTTAGCGCCCTTCGGGCGGGCTTAAAAGATGAACGTCGAACATCGAACGTCCAACATCGAATTTTGAATAAGGATTTCTACCAATTTATAAACCGGTAGAGCGAAGCGATTTCATCATTCGATGTTGGACGTTCAAAAAAATTCACCTATATCCTATGCTATCGAATTTATTAGGCATAAAATGGAAATTCCTATACTATGGACTTAAAGCATAAGATTCTCGATATGGTAAATGATGATCTTGAGGGTATTGAAACAGCTCTTAAACAAAATTTAAATCCATATCTTGACGTAGTCTCACAGGTAGCAGGTCATATATTATTTTCCGGCGGCAAAAGGTTAAGACCGCTGCTCATGGTTCTTTCTGCAAGGATTTGTGGTTATAGCGGGAACTATGACAAAACGTTTTCAACTATGTTTGAATATCTTCATACAGCGACCCTGTTGCATGACGATCTTGTGGATGAAGCAAAATTGCGCAGAGGCAAGCCTGCAGCTCATTCTATATATGGCAATTCAATAGCGGTTCTCGTAGGTGATTTTCTTCTTGCCCGTGCGCTTTCCATTGGAGTTGAGACAGGCCGGAAGAGTGTTATCAGCATTATAGCTGAAGTCACAGAGCACATGTCCCAGGGAGAGATACACCAGATTATAAGAAAGGGACAGTTAGACCTTACAGAAAAAGAATATATGACGATAATACAAAATAAAACAGCTCTGCTTTTTAAGGGAGCCTGTCGTGTAAGCGCTATTATCTCCGATGCATCGGAAAAGGAAGAAAAAGCAATTTCAGATTACGGTTATAATCTGGGAATTGCCTTCCAGATGGCGGATGATCTTCTCGATTACACATCAGACACCAACTCTCTTGGAAAAGAGGTTGGAGCTGACCTTAAAGAAGGTAAGCTTACATTACCGGTTATATATTCTTTAAAAAAAGCTGATTCAAAAGATCGGGCACAAATGGAAATAATAATAAAAAATGAAAAATTTTCTGTTCATGATTTTGAAATATTGCTAAAATTGTTAAAAAAGTATGAAGGGCTTAAATATACTGAAAAACAGGCAAAAAAATATATTGCAGAGGCAAAAGAAGCCCTTATGGTATTTAAGCCTTCAAAAACAAGGAAAATCCTTTTAGGCATTGCGGATTATGTGCTGACAAGGAAAGCATAAAATATAACAGTTCACGATTTACAGTTATCGGTTCACTGTTGGAAAAAATGTGACTACTTATGTAGTCAGGTTGAAGCTGTTTAGAGTGAATAGTTGCAATATATTTTCTGCTTTAGATGCGAAAGAATTAATTCAAGAGTTGAAACCAATATCCAAAATGCTTCAATCATTGCATAGTTCATTAAAAAAAATGTGAACTGTGAATTGTGAACCGATAACCGTAAACAATTAGATATAATTATGAAACAAAAAATACTATTTTTGATGCTTTTATTAACACCCTTTTTGTTTGGTGATGTTCATGCCGAAGAACATGTTTTAACAAAGACTGTTGAGGCTATAGGGACAAGCAGTATTAATGCACAGAATGTCGCGAAGGCAAGAGACAGAGCTATTTCAAACGGCCTTGTCACTGCTATGGAAAAGGTCGTCTCGAATTTTCTGCCGCTTGAGTCTCTAATTCAAAATTTCCAGATATTAAACGAAACGCTTTATGATCATACAGATGAATTTATTCAGGATTACAGAGTGCTGACAGAAGCGAGATTCGGCAAAACTTACAGGGTCATTGTTCAGACAACTGTTTCTGTTGATCATGTTCAAGCGCAGCTTGCCATTGCCGGTATTATGTTGGGGGAAAAGGCTATGCCAAGGATTTTGTTTTTTATTACGGAACAAAATCCTGTTGGCAGTCTGACAAAGTGCTGGTGGGAAGAAAATGCGGATACTGATAAAAACGCTTCAGAAATCGGGATGATCAAGGCGATGAAAAGTGCCGGGCTTTTAATGATTGATACTGATGACATTATTCAGCATATTAAATATGAAGATATAGAACTCGATGTTGATCTGAATCAAGCGAAAGCTATAGAGCTGGGGGCACGTTTTAACGCTGATATAGTAATAGTCGGCAAGGCGGCGGCAGATACCGCTTCAAATGTTATGGGTGCGCAAATAAAGTCTTTCAAAGGAACTCTGACTGCCCGTGCATACAGAACAGACACAGGCGAGGAAATTGCTTCAACTAATCAAACATCTGTTGCTGTAAATACTGATCCAATTACAGGAGGCAGGGATGCACTTTCAAACGCAGGCACTCTGGCCGGCGACAAGCTTTCAAGCCAAATTATTAATGCATGGCGGACAGAGATAAAAAAACAGATTATGGTGGAAATTATAGTTGAGGGAACTGGACATCTTGCAAATTTTGTGACATTTCGCAATATATTAACAGATATCCCCGGCGTAAATAATATTCAGCTCAAGGAGATGAAGGCGGATGAAGCGATAATTGGTGTAATTTTCAGCGGTGATACAAAAGAGCTTGCAGATGAACTGATGTTGAAAAACTATGAATTATTTGGCATAAACATATATGAAATATCACAAAACAGTCTGCATGTTGCACTTATATCAGGAGCCCCTTGAAAAACATCATCTTAAACAAATCGAAAATACCAATAAATATCCCAAATATTTTGTCTGTTATCAGGATATTGCTCGTTCCTCTTTTTGTTATCTCCCTGTTTAGAGACTTTTATGGTCTTGCCCTTTTAATCTTTGCCATTGCGGCAATCAGTGATGTTCTGGATGGTCTTTTAGCAAGTTCATATCTTGATCCTGTTGCCGACAAACTGCTTTTGGTTTCTGCTTTTATAATTCTCGCTGTTGTAAAAATGGTTCCCGGGTGGCTTGCAGTTATTGTAATAAGCCGTGATATATTGATAATATTGGGAGTTGTAATTTTTTCCATTGAAAATGTAGGTATTGCGATAAAGCCAAGTATTGCAAGCAAATGTACTACAGTGGCTCAGGTCTCGACTATTTTGTTTGTTCTTCTTAATCCTGCAATTTCAGGGTCTTATATTATGAGATGGTTTCTTTACTGGATTACGGCAGGTTTGACTATAACGTCAGGTCTTCACTATCTC
>JAFCZU010000520.1 GCA_019314185.1 Deltaproteobacteria bacterium
AACGTTGCCGGAGCAAGTTCTTGCGTGGTGTGAGCACATTGGGCAGACACTGGGAAAAGGCAGGACAACTGGAAAAGGCTGTGCAATGCTACCAGCGGGGCCTTGAAGCAGACGACCTTGCCGAGCATCTCTACCAACGTCTCATGACCTGCTATCACCGGCTCGGCTGCCGGGCTGAGGTGCTATCGGTGTACGAACGCTGCAAGAGGGTACTTTCCGCATCGCTCGGAATTGAACCTTCCTCTGAGACAAAAGCGATACGCAAGTCCATTCTTTTCAAAAAATCATAAATTTTTTCATTTTTTTTCGAATCTGTAAGCTATCTGTAAGGTCTGGTGTGTTATAAAGTTTTTGAAATCTGATTTGCTTTAACACAAACCACGACAAAGAATTGGCTATTGGATGAGTTGCCACGATGTCAAACCGATCGATTATGGCGAGCAGAGATTTATTCATGGATCACCGAGATTGCCTTGGCGCGGAGTCCTTGATGTCCGTAAAATTGTAACATTTTGCTTCATAACGCCTCCTATTTCACTTGTAGAAGGCGTTATAAAACAATTAAAGGATAAGGATAGATTTATTTCGTGCAATATCAACCTGTTAAACGTTGGTCAACCGTTTGATCCCATAAACTGCAAAAAAACCTTTTTCATATAGTGCGAAATATAAAATGTTGAGAGAGAATACAACATGATATCAAAAACTAAATCAATACATACAGTAGTTTACCGCCAACCAAATAACATTGTGTTTAACCAACAAAAAGGGAGGAAAAAAACATGGGAACCTGGAATGCTAACAACAGTGCGCATAGGACAACCTGGATTACCCTGGTGCATTTGAATCAACTTGCTAAATCCTTTAAAGATTCAAAGGACGTTAAGATGGAAGACCTTACGTTTTGGGGACATGCGGACAGCGATTCCATGCGTAAACAAATTCTGGAGGGTTTGAGTATACAGATAGACAACTACTTTACCAATCTCTGTGGTGCCAGGTATGAAGAGGGTATTAACAGGGAAAAGGCTCTCGCCGGAATGCAGGCAATATTGAAGGAAGCTTCAAAAACGGTGGAAAATTTAGCGCAAGTCTGTGATGACCATTACCAGTTCTGGGGGGAGGATGAGCTTAATGTCTAAAAACGTATTTAATCTCTTTGTTTTCTTCTTGGTTTTGTCTGTGGGCGTTTGCTACTGGGAAATTTCCGGCGCAGAGGACAGGGGCTCCTTCGAAAGCTTGTTTAAACCTTACATTTCCGAAGAGGGTGAGAGGAAAATTGAAATTAAGAAATTCGCTGTTGAGCTGGTGCAAAACGATCCGGAACTGGCCAACAGGATTTTCGACCTGCCATTGGTTAACGAGTCGTTTCTGGGAAAGCTCATAGAAGACACCAATCTGAAATTGAAGGCATTCGAGCCCGACGATAAGGATGACTCCGCCTCATTGGGATTCAGTTATTCCTATGCCAAGAACTACAAAATGCCTTTCAATAAGAATAAGCAGTCGGTGAACTACTCCGGCATCGACCTCGCCTTCCAGGCGAAAGGAAACGTTGCCTTTGATGAGGATGTTAACCCAAATGACTTCCTGGATACCAAATTAAACTGGTCCTATTTTTCATCTCGAGGAGGCGTTTCGGGAAAAATTACGGATCCCTCAACACTCACTAAATTGGATTACCTGAGGTGCGCCATGACAAACATGGTGTCTTTTGATAATTTCAAAAAGAGTACTGAGTGGCAGGAATACAAGGACATTATCGGAAAGAACCTGACCGATCAGTACTACTTCCACATCGGTATGGATGGGGGGCTCGAATCGGATCAGTCCTTCGACAAAAAACAGTATACTTATGGCGCCAAAGCCGGACTGGTCGCCCGCGGGTGGGGCGAAGAATCAATTCTCGGAAAGTTTAACGTACTGGATTATATACCGGCCCTGATTCGGCGATACTCTGGTGTTGACGATCAGTGGCGGCCCCGGGGCTCCACATTTCCCAGTGTTCTTTTGGGCGTGGACAGGGTAACTCCCGATGGGAACGATCCGAGGACCAAGATTGGCGACGACTCGGATTTCACCCGGCTGACGGTTGAGGCATCCTTTAAGACTCAATTGACCGAGTGGAAGACTGACCCCGTGTATGTCGAAGCCAATTTCCGATATTACCACGAACTTGATGCGAAAAAGTCGGTGAAGGACGCAGACTTGGATGATTTCAACTATTTCACCATCGCCCTGCGCCTACCCCAGAACATATTCGTGAGTTACGCAACCGGTAAACTTCCCCTGGATGCATCCAACGATCAGGTGTATTCAATTGGCCTTAATTACAACTTCTGAGAAAAAAAGGGTAGATCGCGGTCCCGGGTTGTTTATGAGCTGGCCAAGGGCCCGTGAGGGTATTTGCAGCCACACTATATCGGGTTTATAACCTCCTGGTCTCGCACATATGTGGTCAAAAAATAGAAGTGTGACTTTTTAGGGGTTTGGGCAGTAATGGAACAGAAAACCGGGTTAAGCAACAAAGGTGGCCGAAATTCGCCTCTTTCCTCCTCTGGAGACAGATCGAATGAGTAGCGGCCAAGTACGTTAATATTCGAGTGCACCAGTGGTGAAAGCCGCGTTACATCCTCGGATCTGGGTTCCCTCCCCTGATTACGTAGTATTTGCAACGCCCGATCCATGTATAGTGTCTGCCAGAGCACAGAAACATTTAGTGTTCGGTAGGTTGGGTTGAGGAACGAAACCCAACATCAATTGCACGAAATTGCAAAATGATTGAGAGAACAATATCGGTGCAACAACCATATTTTGTTGGGTTTCGCAAGCTCAACCCGGCTGCCAACTTAAGGCGGGACACCTCGTAATCTCAAGGAGTTACAGTAGGGTGGGCACTGCCCACCAATTTATGCAATTTGTAGCGATCGCCCATTGATGGTGGGCATTGCCCACCCTACAAATTGTTCCGCCTTAAGTTGGTAGCCCTCAACCCAACCTACGAGCTATAACCCTTTTACTTGCGGGACGTACATTAGTTTATAAGTTGACGTGGTAATTGAACTGAAGCCGGGTAGGTAGAAGGCTGAAAAGTGAAGCTTCCTGACAGCCTTCAGTCTTCAGCCTTCAGCCTTCTACCTATCCACCTATTATTTAGATAACTTCAGATGTTTCTATGGGATTCGCTTTTAAGTATTCCAGCCGGTTAAGTCCATTAATATAGGCTTTGGCACTGGCTGTGATAA
>JAFCZU010000521.1 GCA_019314185.1 Deltaproteobacteria bacterium
CACTGTGACCTGCGAAAAGACCTGCATCTTTTTATGGATTATGTCGGGAACCGGGATGTCAAGCGTTCAACAAGGGGGAACGGTCTGCCCAAAATGGATGCAAGAAGGCTTGCCGGGCTGATAAGCGATCCTTAGAAATAAATCCAATGCCAAACAAAAAAAGCGCAATTAGATTATCTGCAAACATCCTCAATTACTTTGCGGCATTTACTGAAACAAGGTTCAATTTCAGGACACTGATAAACTACCGGTGGACAAACAATGAGCTGCCCCTTGACTTAGGAATATTTCAGGGCTTTCAAAATAAACTTTTACAAAGAATAAAAACCGGAGACAAAGCTCCTCTCACAGTAAAAAATAATGAGCACGTTCTTTCGCTTTCAGGCGATGAAGTTCTGTTGGAGATCAACAAGGCATTATCTGATAAATTTGGCCTGGAATATCTTAAGTCATGTATTGAACAGGAAATTCAAAAGGTGGCCGAGGGGGATGTAGTCTTTATTGCAACCGAAAAAGGACTGCAAGCCGCTGACAAGGCCGACCTTTCAGAACAAGAGATTGAAAAACAAAATTCACAGACATTTCTTGACGGTTGCCGGAAATACAATCTTTCCCTCAGAAAACAGATCGAAATTATCCTTAAGGAAATTCCGGCAGCAATGTAAACTATGATGAAATAGATGCCATTATTCACGATCTGGACAGCCGTATCAAAAACGGTTTTAAGGGAAGCGTAGGCATTATCACTTCTTTTCGTGAACAGCAGGCAAGAATGGAGCAGGTATTGAATGAAAAGCTCAATATAACTGAACTGAAAAGGAACCATAACCTGGCAATATGGTTTGTCGGGGATGTCCAGGGCGAAGAACGCGATATTATCTACTATTCCCTTGTGGAAGACAGCAAGTACGGCAACGCTAATTTGCGGAACATTTATCCGGTAATCGACGGAACGGCTGATAATATCAGAAAATTAAAAATGCAGCGGCTCAATGTGGGCTTCAGTCGTGCCAAAGACACGATGGTTTTTGTCCACAGCATGCCGGTTAATGAGTATAGTAAAACCCGGCTCGGCAATGCCTTAAAGCATTACGATAAGGTCCTTAATGAAAACAAAAAAAATGATTTTTTCATCGAAGACACGGCAATTTTCGAATCGCCTCCGGAAAAAGATCTCTATAACCTTCTAATCAGCACGAACTTTGTGAAAATACACAGAGAGCATGTGAAAATCATTCCCCAGTTTAAGATCGGAGAATACATCAGGGCAGAATATGCAAAGCAGATACCAAAATACAGGGTGGATTTTCTCATGACCTTTTCAAAAGGCGGCAAAGAGCAGGCCCTGATCCTGGAATATGACGGCGTGGAATACCATACAAAAAACCCGGATATAGTAACATAACATAATTTTTCCCAAAGGAGTACCTTGATTACGATATCAGCCGCCAGATAGAGCTTGAAAGCTACGGCTACCGGTTTTTGCGGCTGAACAAGTTTAACCTGCGGCCGGAGCAGGAAAGCGAAACAAAGACGGATGTTTTGGATAGATTTTTAAAAAGAATGTTTACGGCATAAGGGGGGATTACCAAATGAATAATTCATTAGAAAAGGCAATAAAGACTATTGTCAAGGTAGCCGAACCTGACAAGATTATCCTGTTTGGCTCACACGCAAGAGGTGATAACAAACCGGGTAGCGATTATGATCTTCTTGTTTTGAAAAAAGGTGTCAAAAAACAGCGTTTATTAACTCAGAAGATATATTTGAGCTTTAAAGATGTAGGAGCTCCCATAGACGTGATTGTCGCTGATTTAGATAAGTATGAACATCTCAAGACGGATCCTTACCTGATTTATTCCGAAGCTGATAAGAATGGAAGGATGGTTTATGAAAAATCTTGATAAGGCAAACGAGTGGTTGAAAAGGGCAAAAAGCAACATGGCGCGCGCAAAGTCAGGCAGGGTTTCACCTGATATACTTTATGAAGACCTTTGCTATGATGCCCAGCAGGCTGTGGAAAAAGCTTTTAAATCAGCATGTATTATTCACGAGATTGTTTTTCCTAAAACACACGATATTGCTTATCTTATTGAGCTATTGGAAAAAGGGGGCGTGCATGTGCCCGTAAACTTGCAAAATGCAAAAATATTAACAGGTTATGCCGTTGAAACCCGTTATCCTGGAGACTATGAACCGGTGGATGAGGAGGACATTAGAAAAGCAATTGAGATTGCAAAAGAGGTTCTGAAGTGGGTGAAAAAAGAAATGGACAAAGGTCAACGTCCTCCTGATCCTCAGAAAAGTCTTTTTGAGTGAAGGTAAATAAAGCATATCGAGACCTTTGAAAAAAGGTAATTTGCAGGATTTCAGGGACATCTTGAGCCGGAGTACGATAATGACCGCTGCGCAAGACATTTGAAATACGTTTTCCTTTGGCAAAAGACCAGATTGGCGAACAAGTCACAGGGGAAGTTACAGGTGAAGTTACAGGTGAAGTTACAGGTGAAGTCACGGGTGAAGTACAATTCCGGATAAGCCGAGAAGCAACAAACAAAAATATCGTCTTACAGATAAGGGCAAAGAATGGGTTGAACAGAACCAGGCTGAAAAATGAATATGCTTGATTATGAATTTGTTAAATGACCGAACTACCAAAACGTGAACTGCTGGAGCAGAAACTTCACAAAGCGGTTGAATTGGCGCGGAAACGGCTGGAGGCAAAACCTGGGTAGTGCAACACAGAATACAAATAATGTCAGGAGAATAAAATTGGGGGAACCGCGGGTCAGCATGCATATTATCGCCTTTTTTCTTCGGGGATTAGGCAATACTTGGAATTGCTCATTGTGGTCGTTAGACTTCTACACAATAGGTGCAATATGATAGAAAGTAAATGTGATAATCGTGAGAACCTGAAGGATGCTTCTAAAATACCACTTATTTTAGATCTCATAAAAAGATATGACAACTACATAATTTCTACTAATGCAAAAGCCTCCTTAATAATTGCTTTCAACAGCTTAATTCTTGGTACGGTTCTTCTTAAGTTTGGTGACATAATTTCCTTTTACTGTTCCTCGCAAATTAGAGGGTTTGTC
>JAFCZU010000116.1 GCA_019314185.1 Deltaproteobacteria bacterium
TAAGAGAACCCCTTTTCATTATAATGAGAGAAGGGGTTTCGTCTTTTATGATAATCAAACTGATCTGATCAAGCTGAAAGACGTGAAGCTTATCTGTGGAAAGAATATAAAAAATAAAGAAATGTTATATATGCAAAATGTATCACAGCTAACCAAGGAGTAATAAAAATGCAAGAATCCATAGACATTTTTAATATCCATCAAAGGATAATGGATGATTATAAGCATTTTGTTAGCAGCTTTATAAATATTAAAGATGAGAAAATTAAAGAAGTAGTCGAAACAGAAATAAATCAGGGGAAGTTCTGGCCTGAACCTTTAATACAGTTTAACCCTTCATTTGAACAAGGTGAATCAGCACAGTCTCTTTGTGATCAAGGCATACTGCATCCCGATATATCTATAATTTTTAAGAATTACGACCTATTTAAACATCAGGTTGAGGCAATAAAAAAGGGTGTCGAGGGTTTGGATTTTGTCGTAACTTCAGGTACAGGCTCCGGCAAGTCATTAACTTTTTTAGGCACAATATTTGATTGCCTTTTACAAAATAAAACCGGAGCCGGGATTAAAGCGGTTATTGTTTATCCTATGAACGCTTTAATTAATTCCCAGTTTGAAGAGATAAAAAAATTTAGAGACAACTATAAAAATGCAACTGGTAAGGATTTTCCAATAACATTTGCAAAATACACGGGACAGGAGGATGAAGAAGAAAGAAAGAGGATAAAGAGCGAACTCCCGGACATTATCCTCACAAATTATATGATGCTGGAGTTGATCCTGACAAGATCAAAAGAAGATATTATCCGAAATTCAATATTTGATAATCTTAAATACCTTGTATTGGATGAACTTCATACTTACAGGGGCAGACAGGGATCAGATGTAGCTATTTTAATAAGAAGAATTAAAGCACAGGCGGCTAATAGCATATTATGTATAGGTACTTCGGCCACTATGGTTTCTGAGGGCACAATTTTCGAACAGAAAAAGAAAGTGTCTGAGGTTGCATCAAAGATATTTGGGACTCTGTTTTCAGAAGAGCAGGTTATCAATGAATATCTGATCAGATGTTTTGATTTTCAAGGCAAACTGTCGAGTAAGGAAGATTTGGTAAAAGTCTTACAGGAAGAAATCAATCCTGATGACCCGGAAGAAAAATTAAAAACATTCCCCTTAAGCGGCTGGCTTGAAAACAAAATAGCTCTTGATGAAAACAGCGGTCTGCTCGTAAGGCACAAACCCATGCAGTTTTCCCGGATTACAAATCAGCTTGCCGAAGATGCCGGACTCGATGAAAGCCTTTGCGAATTTCAGATAAAAAAGTTTTTAAGATGGATATCAAATGTTAACGAAAAGCTTGAAGATAAAAGATATACATACCTTCCGTATAAAGTTCACCAACTGATATCCCAAACAGGGACTGTATATGTATCTCTGGACAATGGTGATGACCGAATTATAAGTCTTGATCCTGCAAGCCATAAGGGCCATGGTGACAACAGAATTCCTTTATTCCCGGTAGTCTTTTCCAGAATTTCAGGTCATGGATTTATCTGTGTGAATAAAGATCTTGATAATGAAGTTTTAAGGCCGCGTGAGTTCAGAGAAATTTTAAGCGATGAAGAAGACATTACATCAGGATATATTATTAAAGGCTCGGATGTGTGGAATCCTGATATAGATCTTGAACAGCTTCCTCCTGCCTGGGTTAAAGTTGACAAATCGGGTAATTACAAGGCTCAAAAAAGATATAAGGACAGATTACCCCAAAAAATATATTTTGATCAAAAAGGAAATTTTTCAAGCAGAAACGAATATGAATATGAAGGCTGGTTTATGCTGGCAAAGCTTTTATTCGATCCCACATGCGGGGCGCAATACGATCCAAAAACAAATGAAGCAACGAAACTCACAAGGCTGGGCAGTGAAGGCCGCAGCACATCAACAACAGTGTTGTCATATTCAGTTTTAACTCAACTTGAAGAACATGGATTTCAGCCAAAAGATCAGAAGTTATTAAGCTTTACAGATAACAGGCAGGATGCCGCCCTTCAGTCGGGTCATTTCAATGATTCATTAAAAGTTGTTCAGCTTAGATCAGCAATTTGTCAGGCCCTTATTAAACATAAAGAGAGGGACTTTACAAATCTGGATCAGGCCATATTCGAGGCCCTTGATCTTTCTCCGGAAGAATATGCTGCTAATCCCACAACAAAATTTCCCGGAGCAATAAAGGACAATGAAAATGCATTAAAAAACTATTTAATGTATCGAGCTTTATATGATTTAAGACGCGGCTGGCGGGTTGTGCTTCCCAATCTTGAACAGTGCGCTCTTCTTAGCATTGGCTACAAACATCTCAATGAGAACTGTACGTCTGATGAAAGTTGGCAAGGCGTGCCGTTTCTTGAGGGCCTTTCACATAAAGAGCGGATTGAAATCGTTTCTGAAATTCTGGAATTTTTCAGGAAATCTTATGCACTATCCAGTGAAGAGTATTTAACTCAAAACTCTATTAATGAGAAATACAAGGAAATTAAAGAAAGGTTAAAATCCCCATGGAAATTTGATGAAAACGAAGAAATAACAAACCCGGTCAGAATGGCATATGAACCGTTAAAAAGAGGTTTCAGGATTTTCTGGAAAAGTATAGGGCCAACAAGTGCTTTGGGAAAATATCTTAAATATGAAGCTAACCGCAAGGGAATTGTTTTTAATAATGAAGCTTACAGGGATTTCATAAAACTATTACTAAAACTGCTGAAAGAAGCAGGCTGGCTGAAGGAAACAACTGAAAAAAACAGGGACAATCAGGAAACATATCTATACCAGCTTAGAATTGACCAGATTATATGGAAGATAGGTGATGGCAAAACCATAAAGCCGGATTATGTTAAAATCAGATCTTATAAAGGTTATGAACAAAAACCGAACACTTTTTACCAGAAATTATATCAGACTGATTTTAGAAAGAGGAAAAAGCTGATTGGCAAGGAGCATACCGGCCAGATAAGCAATGAAGACAGGATAGAAAGGGAAGAAAAATTCAAAACAGGCGAATACAGCGCCCTGTTCTGCTCACCTACAATGGAGCTTGGGATTGATATTGCTGATTTAAACGTTGTCCATATGAGAAATGTCCCGCCCAACCCTGCAAACTATGCACAAAGAAGCGGCAGGGCAGGAAGGAGCGGTCAGGCAGCGCTAATCTTTACAAGCTGTTCTGTGTATTCCCCACATGACAGCCATTACTTCAAACATGCGACTGATCTTGTATCAGGTATTGTAGCCCCGCCTAAAATTGACATTACAAATCAGGAATTGCTGGAGACACATCTTAATGCACTATATCTTGCAAAAGCAAAACTAAGTGAGCTGAATCAGCATCTGATCGATCTTGTTGATAAAGATGACAAAGAAAACCTCCCGCTGTTATCTGAAGTTGAGGAGCAGTTGAATTTAGGCCGGCATTCAAAAATAGAAATAAAGTTTATTTTTGAAAAAGTGGTTAATGACCTTAAATCCATAAAATCAGCATCATTGTCATGGCTGAATGATGAATGGATAGACAGGGTAATCAACCTGGCACCTAAAACTTTTGACAGATCTTTGGATAGATGGAGAAGATTATATATTGCCGTCCAAAAACAGCTTACTGAGGCTAACAGGACCATAGAAAGCGGCCTGTATCTGAGTACATCCGATGAAATGAAGGAGGCTAAAAGAAATGTTGCCCAGGCAATCAGGCAGAGAGATCTTCTGGAAAACAGAATATCTTACAGCAGCCTTTCGGAATTTTACCCTTACCGGTATCTTGCATCGGAGGGTTTCCTGCCAGGATATAATTTCACACGCCTGCCCATGAGAACATATATTCCTGTCGGTGATTCAGGAGAATATATATCAAGACCAAGGTTCATTGCTTTAAGAGAGTTCGGCCCACGCAATATTATTTATCACAAAGGATCCAAGTATCAGATAGAACAATTGCTTTCACAGGAGTCGGAATCGCATTTAAAATCCGCAAAGGTCAGTACAAAGTCAGGTTATATCCTGATGGAAGATGAATATGATTATGAGATATGTCCTTTCAGTAATGTTTCGCTCAGCGGAGGTGAAAATAAGGAAATATTTACAGACCTTCTTGAAATGGCTGAAACCCGTACAAGGGAAATGGACAGAATCTCCTGTGAAGAGGAAGAGAGGCTCTCCCGCGGATTCGACATTAAAACATACTTTTCCATGCCGGCAGGCGGCCTGAATAATATCCGCACGGCTAAAATTAAAAATGACGATGAAGAGTTCTTATATGTACGTTTTCTTCCATGCGCCCGTCTGGTACAGATCAACAATAAATGGCGGCGGTCAAAGGCTAAAGGCTTTTTAATGGGCTTAAATACAGGCGCATGGAAGAAAGAAACCTTTGATCATAATGCAGAATCAGCCGAACCGGTCAGAAGGATAAAACTTGTCACATATGATACAGCAGATGCCCTTTATATAGAGCCGATTAAATCACTGGCCCTCACTCCGGCAGGCGTTATTACTTTGCAGTACGCCCTAAAGCGCGCAGTTGAGAATGTTTTTCAGGTTGAGCCAAGAGAGATCGGCGCAGAACTTATGGGAGATGAATCACAGCCAAATATTTTTCTCTATGAGGCTTCAGAAGGGAGCCTTGGTGTTTTATCACAGTTTATCGAAGACAAGGATGTTTTTAGAAATGTTATTTCAGAAGCGATCAGCATATGCCGCTTTGATGATGAAAACTATGATGATGAAGCCTCTTATGATGATCTTTTGAACTATTATAACCAGAGATATCATAATGTGATTAACCGGTTTGAAATTAAAGATGCCCTTAATAAGCTCAAAGTGTGTGATGTCGAAATCATTACCAGCAAAATATTTGGAGATTATGAAGAGCAGTATCAGCAGCTTTTAAAAGGGATTGATCCAAATTCTTCAACTGAGCTCGAATTTTTAAATTACCTTCATAAAAATGGGCTAAAACTACCGGATGCCACCCAGAAAGTTGTTGAAGGAATTTACTGTCAGCCTGATTTTTTCTATGAACCTGATGTATGGGTTTTTTGCGATGGAACACCCCATGATGAGCCTGAAGTTAAGAAAAAAGACAGAAACCAGCGTAGTGCTATTTTGAACAGAGGGGATCAGGTTTTTGTGTATTATTATCAGGACAAATTGGAAGATATAATCGGCAAAAGGCCGGATATTTTTAAAAAGGTAAAATAAATTCATGAAATTCAAGGCAGGCTCACTGGTTTCAGCCAGAAACAGGGACTGGGTTGTACTTCCTTCAAATGACGATAAGCTGATTTTGCTAAAGCCCCTTGGCGGGTCAGAGGAAGAGATAACAGGTATTTATCTGCCCCTTGCTTTTGCCGAGGACAGGATCGAGTCCGCAAACTTTCCATATCCTTCTGCGAAAGATCTGGGGGATATTGCATCTGCCAGATTATTATATAATGCCACACGATTGTCGTTTCGAAACGGCGCAGGCCCTTTCAGGTCTCTGGCAAAGTTTTCGTTCAGGCCGCGCTCATACCAGATGGTTCCGCTTATCATGGCCCTCAAGCAGGAAGACCCCTTGCGGCTGTTAATTGCAGATGATGTTGGTGTGGGCAAAACAATCGAGGCCCTGATAATATTAAAGGAGCTTCTTGAACGAAGAGTGATCAAACGTTTTGCCGTTATTGTCCTGCCCCATTTATGTGAGCAGTGGCAGGCGGAACTTAAAGACAAATTCGGTATTGAGGCTGTTGTTATCAGGTCAAACACACAGGCAAGGCTGGACAGAGAAATTCTAGGTGACACGAGCGTATTTCACCATTATCCATACCAGGTTATTTCCATTGATTATATAAAATCCGACCAGCGAAGGCAGGTTTTTATTCAGGAATGTCCGGAGTTTATTATTGTTGATGAGGCACATACATGTTCAGTCGCTTCAGGAGCAAAGACCGTCCAGCAGCAGAGATATCAACTCATTAGAGATATTTCAAAAAAGCCCGGCCAGCATATGATGTATCTTACCGCAACTCCTCACAGTGGCAAGGCAGAGCAGTTCAGCTCCCTTCTCGGTTTAATAAAGCCTGAATATCAGTCTCTTGATCTTCCAGGCGCTACTCAAAACCAGCGCAGGGATCTTGCAAGATATTATGTCCAGAGAAGGCGGGCTGATGTCGAAAAGTGGATGAACGAAGACACCCCTTTCCCAAAACGGGATGCCGGAGAATTTCAGTATGATCTGTCAAAAAAGTATTCGGAATTTTATGATGATATCCTCGATTTTGCACTCGGTCTGACAAGAAGCGGTGATTTTCATGAAGGCAGAAAACGCATAAGATACTGGTCCGCCCTTGCTTTGCTCAGGGGTGTAATGTCAAGTCCTGCTGCAGGCGTTGAAATGATAAAAAACCGGGTAAAAAAGCAAACTGCTTCTGATGTAGCTGACGATGCTGTTGAAACAGATGAAAACCCGATCATGGATGATGATTATGACAGTGCAAAGGATTATACACCCACCGGAATTATAAATAAAACAGACTGGACAGACACTGAAAATAAAAAGTTGGATAAGCTTGCAAAGCTGCTGGAAGAACTTCATGGTATAAAGCACGATTTAAAAGCAGCCCGGGTACTGGAGATTGTCAGCAAGTGGCTGAAAGAGGGCTATAATCCTGTTGTGTTTTGCCGTTTTATCAAAACTGCCAATTACCTTGGAGAGATTCTTAAAACAAATTTGAAAAAAATCAATGTTCAGGTTGTTACCAGTGAAGATCCTGACGAGGTCAGGAAGGCAAGAATCGATGATATGGAATCATCATCCAAAAAGGTTCTTGTTGCTACCGACTGTATGAGCGAAGGAATAAATCTTCAGAATCAGTTTACCGCAGTGTTGCATTACGACCTTCCCTGGAATCCGAACCGCCTGGAACAGCGTGAAGGGAGAATTGATCGTTACGGCCAGAGTTCAAAAAATGTGAAGGCATACCTTTTGTATGGTACGAATAACCCAATAGACGGAGTTGTGTTGAAAGTTCTTTTAAGAAAGGTGCGGGAGATCAGGCGCTCTACAGGAATTTCCATACCATTTCCTGAAGACAGCAAATCTCTTATGGATTCAGTTCTTCAAGCTGTTATTTCAGATTCACAAGCTGCGGCAAGAAGGCGCAATGCAAGACAGCTTACATTTGATTTTGGTGATGTCAATGAAGTCAGACAGAAGGAACTTATTGCAACAAAGGCTATTGAAAAGGCAGCAGACCGTGAACATGCATCACGAACCATATTTGCCCAGCATGCCATTAAGGCAAATGAAATTGAGCAGGATCTCAAACAGGCGGATGAGGCGATTGGAAACCCCGGTGCCGTTGAATCCTTTGTCACCGAATCGCTGATGACCCTTCTTGGCGTTCAGATCACAAGAGATAAAAAACCCAAGGGCTATACATTGTATACCGCCAACCTGCCGCCAGTTCTAAAAAGTGCGCTCCCTCCGGAAAAACAACTTAAAGTCAGCTTTTTTTCACCTACTCCTGAAGGGCATGTCTATCTTGGCCGAAATCATCTTTTTGTTGAACAGCTTTGCCAGTATCTTATGGCAAACGCATTAAGCATTGATACCAAATACGGCCCTGCCAGGTCAGCCGTAATAAGATGCCAAGATGTAAAGATTAAGACAACACTTTTACTTTTCAGGGTCAGAAACGTTATTGAGGAAAAGAAAGGCAAAAACCAGTTTGTGGCCGAGGAAGTGCTTTTATGGGGCTACAGGGGAAGCTCTTCTGATAATGATATTTTAGATAAGGATGAAGTCAGGCATTTGATGGATCAGGTACTTCCGTCCGCAAATATTACTGAGCAGGCAAAGGCGAGCTTTCTTGATAATGAGCTGGAAAACATTTCAGAGCTTAGAAATGAATTTGATAAAATTGCCCTTAAAAGGGCTGAAATCCTAGTTGATGCCCATGAGCGGTTCAGAAAAGTTATGGGCGGAAAGAGATTCAAGGTCGTCGAGCCGGTTCTTCCAATGGATTTAATGGGAGTATATATATTTCTTCCGGATACTGGAAATTAATGCCTTTAAAGGATGAATGATGAAGAAAATGATACCAATAGATATAATTGCGAGTAAAATTTACCTTATACGCAGTGTGAAAGTAATGCTGGACAGAGATCTGGCTGAACTTTATGGTGTGGAAACCAAAGTTTTAAAACAAGCTGTTAGAAGAAATATCGATAGATTTCCTGCTGATTTCATGTTTGAGCTGACAAAAGAGGAAAATCAATCTTTAAGGTCACAAAATGTGACCTTAAAGAGAGGACAACACTCAAAATACCTGTCCTTTGCCTTTACCGAGCAAGGCGTGGCCATGCTTTCCAGTGTTCTAAAAAGCAAACGTGCGATTCATGTTAACATTCAGATTATGCGAACATTTACCAAGCTTCGTGAAGCGCTTCTTGATAACAAAGATATCAGAAGGGAGTTGGAA
>JAFCZU010000117.1 GCA_019314185.1 Deltaproteobacteria bacterium
GGGTTTCCCTCCCTTTGGCACTATGGACTTTCCGCCTCCTGAAAAACAGGCATCCAGGGCAACCATTATGCCTTTTGCACGGGAAGCATCCATGAGCTTTTGCAGATAAGACATCTTGATACTTGTGTCTTCCAGCGCCTCAGGGTCAGTTATGATCGCATTGTCCGGAACTAAATAGGCATCTATAAACTTATCGCCTTTTGTCTTTGGCGCCCCATGTCCTGAGTAATATACATAAACATAGCCGTCCCTGTCCCTGATTTTACGAAGAGCCACCATCATTTGATTCCTTGTTGCTCTCTCATTTAGCAGTAATATTGCGTTTTCTTTCGGAACTCCGCCATACCGTGGATCTGTGAGAACTTCATAAACCTGCCTGGCATCATTTGATGCATATTGAAGGTGAGGGATGTCTTTCCTGTCTTGATAGTCTATGCCTATGACTATTGCATAGGTATCCGAACGGGGTGGAGGGAGTTTAAATGCTTTTTCCTGCGAGCTTTTAGAGGCTATTATCTTTCGTTCACCTTTTCCCGCAAGATAATCTTTAACCACTCTGGACATAAACATTCCGCGAACAGCATCTTTTACGGCACTGGCCGTTGCTTCCACAACAACGGTACCAATGGCTGTTTCACACTCTTTTGTGGAGAAGGGATTGTACCTTTTACTTTTCCATGAAGAAACCACTGTTTTCTTCCAGATTTGCGCTCCCTTTGAATCAGCAACAGTTACATCCAACAATACTCTTGCCTCGACATTAGCACTACTAAAACCGGTGCCTGAGCCTTTGATTTCAAAGTCATTGATTTTGAGCATAAACAACAGATCAGTGCTTTCCGGCGCTGGCTTAACCGTAACTATCTCTACTTTCTCAAAAAAATTGGGTAGAATTTCAGAAGAAGATTTTTTTAGAACTAGTCCAAATGGCACGGCGTATGCGACACTAATTCCAGAACCAGGATGAACTGTTTTTGTCATCACATACTTTTCATCAGGGATAATAACAGCTACCCTGACCGGTGTTTTTACTGAGCTTTCAGGCTGCTTTAAGTTGATATCAACATAAGGAACCTTTACATTAAACGCACAGGCCGTGGAAAAAATAAATACGAGGCAAATCAAAATCAGTAATTTTTTCATAATATCGCCTTTTTAACAAATATAGAAACAATGGCTATATGCTACTATAATAACAATACATTTTTACCGCAATATGTCAATAAGCTATCGCATGTAAGAAGAGATGGTTGTTAGGATTAATTGAAGACTGGATTGAAGTCGTGTTTTTTAGTTATTTTTTAGATGCCAACAATTATCTTGTCATTTTATACAAAATATGTCATATCTGGTCGTCAGAAAAATAATGATATTTAAACAGTATCATTAAATTTCGTCCATCAAACCAAGACTATGAAGAAAATCCTTTCATACCTTATAGTTTTTTTGTGTCTTTCCTCAACCAGCTTGCTGGCCGGGCAAACAGTTACGGCTGTCGGCTTGAGTTTCTTTGAATCCGGAAGAGAAGTAATTGCCCGCGAAAAAGCTCTCGATGAAGCCAGGCGGGCTGCAATAGAAAAAGCTGTCGGCGTTGTGGTTGAAGCCAGGACAATTGTGGAAAATTTTGAGGTGGTTAAAGACCAGATTTTAAGCCGCGCAACCGGATATCTTAATAATATCAAAATACTGGAAGAAAGAAAAACCGATTTTGGAGCTTATGAGGTAAAAATCCAGGCTGATGTTGAAGTTTCGGCTCTAATGGAGGATTTGAACCGTTTTCAAAAGATTTTAAGCTGGCAGAAAAATCCGCGCATAAGCATAGTCATTGAACCGGATATTGAAAAAAGATACATTTCCGCCGCTAAAAAAACAGCCGGCCTCCTCACAAAAAAATTGAAGAAAAACGGCTTCAGTGTATTCAGGTACTCAAAAAACAATGACATCCAAATGGGATTATTGGTTGAACTAAGCCTTGAACTTTCTACAAAGCAGAGCAACTATAAAGACATAAAAATAACTATTAATGAAATCAGTCTTGATGCTAATATTTACCGGCCAGGTGATGGCGAAATACTGGCTGCGGCCGGCGCTGTTAAATCTTTGCCGGGAGAAAACAGCCTTCAGGTACTTGACAGGGGAGCAAAGTCTTGTGTTGATGCAATCTGGAGTGAGCTGCGAAAAAAACTGACCAGGGTTTGGGAAAGAGAATTATACAGCGAAAGGAATATTTATCTGATCGTCAAAAATGTGTCGTCTCATGCCAAAGCCCAGGAGATAGCTATTGTCTTTAAATCCGATGTCAGCGGCATTATCGACACAGAATTAATCAGTTTTCGCAAAAGCATGGCCGAATACAATCTAAAATATCGTGGCTGGCCTGAGCAGTTGCTGAACGAAATCGAAATGTCCTATTTTAAAAACAGATACTTCAAAACAGCTTTTGAAGACATAGCGGGGAATAAAATAGTCATTGAATTGGTCGAGTAGTCGATTGGTCGAGTAGGAAATTGATTGTTGTCGATTAAAAATCAATTGAGTGAAGCGATTCCGACAATCATCAATCATCAATCAACAATCAACAATCAACAGGGGGCAATACATGAACAAAAAGGCAATCTATTATATTGGACTTATCTTTTTGTCAGGGATGTTTCTTTTTGCCTGTGCCACAGGCAAAAAACATTACAATACTGGAATGCAGTTGAACTCTGCCGGCAAGCACAAGGAGGCTATCGCCTATCTGGAACAGGCTCTTGTAAAGGAACCAGGCAATAAAACATACCAACAGGCCCTTACTGATATAAAAGAGACTCAGGTCAACAGATTTGTGGACCAGGGCTTACAGGCGCTTAGCTTCACCCCGCTTACCATAGAGGCAGTTAACAGGGCCGGGGATAGCCTTGCAAAAGCCCGTAAGATTGATTCGAATCATATGGCTGTAAAGAACCTGGCGGTCAGGCTTGAAAAGCAGAAAAATTCTCTTATCTCTGAAGCAAAGAATCTTTATTTCGAGGCAAAAGAGTATATTGCCGCAGAAGAATGGTTCAAAGCCTATTTTAACTTGCAGCAAATTCAAAGCATATTCCCTAATTACGAAGATTCATTCCAGCTTTTAACAAAGTCAGCTGACAAAGGATCTCAGGCATTTTACAAACACGCCAGGTCTTTATTTGATAATGAAGACTTTGGCGGCGCTGCAGAATATCTTCGTAAGGCTCTTTCCTTAAAAGAAAACCACAAACCTTCGAGAGAGCTCTTAAAACTTGCCGAGAAGCGTGACAATAAAGATTATTTTATTGAGCAGGGCAAAAAAGCGGTTTTAGACAAAAAATGGAGCCGGGCAGCCAAAACCTATGAGCATGCTCTTGAATATGACCCTGAAAACACGGACTTAAAAAACCTTCTCGCTCAGGTACGTATAAAAGCAGGACTGTTCTACATCGGCAAAGCCAGAGCTCAAATGAACGAAGGATGGCTGCTTAGAGCTTTTGAAAACTATGATCTCGCTGTTCAATATATCAGGGGGGCGGGGGATGATTTTCAGATCAACAGCCTTTGCAAAGAGCTTTGCTCAATGGCTGCAATCACTGCAGAGTCTTTCAAGGAGCAGGGCCGGTTTGGAGCGGCATGGTTCTGGTATGATAAAATTAAAAGCATCGATTCGAGATATCCGAAGATTTTTTTTCTTACCCAGGTTGCGGAGGACAAAATCAAAGAAAGGGTTCGGAAGTCCATTGCCGTGTTTGACTTCAGCAGCCCTTCAGGCAACAGGGATGCCGGTGTTATAGTTGCCAATAACCTGATTACTTTTTTGTTCAACAGCGCCAGCGGTGATATCAAGATTCTGGAAAGAGAAAACTTAAAATCCATTCTCGAAGAAATGAAATTGGGACAGATCGGCGTGGTTTCAGGAAATACCGCCAAGCAGATGGGCCGCGTTTATGGAATAGATGTAGCTATAATGGGCAGCGTCCTCCTCTACAAAGTAGATTCAACCAGCTCTGATGGTATAAAATCGGTGCGCTATAAAATCGGAACCAAGATTGAAGATAATATAGAATATCTGAACTGGAAAGCCAAAAATCCCAAACCGAGTCAAGCCGAGCTTGCGCAGGCTCCGCCGGCCAAGATTACTATCCCTGAATTCACTGAAAAAGATTACAAGGTTTCCGCTCACAAAAAAGTCGGCTTTGTTCAGCTTTCTTTTCGCATTGTAGATGTGGCTACCGGAGAAAACATCCAGGTCAAAACCATTGAAAGTAAAAAGACGGTTGAGGATGAAACAAGCGCCGGGCTTCCGGAAGCAAACGTCAAATTCGATCCTCTGGAAATTCAAACAGATACTGAGCTGCTCCAGAAAATGACCGACGAAGTTGTGGCCGAGCTTGGACAAGAGGTGCTAAGACCACTCAGCAACCTGGAGAAAACATATTTTCAATCAGGTGAAAATTTCATGCGACGTCGGGACAAACTACAAGCTGCGGAAAGTTTCGTTGATGGTATCTTCGACGAAAAACTGAAAAGGATACAGGTGTCTCCTATGACCCAAAAGGCCTTGCTGAATCTCAAAGACATTTTTCGTAATTATAAGGTCAAACAAGTCGAATAGGAGGCTGTTTCATGTTCCGTTCAAGGAACGTTACTCTAATTCTAACTCTTTTTCTTCTATTAGGCAGCGCAACCCTTTTGCGAGCCCAAAATAGCGCCCTTGCTATCTTTAATTTCAGGCCCACCAACATTGAAGCCATGGGTTGTAATGCAGAAATTTTATATGCTCTTATCTCAGCTCTGGAAAAAGGGAAGGCAGTCAAACTCATGTCCAGGCGGGAAATGGAGGAAATCCTTTTTCATGCCGGCCTGGTTCAGGGAGATAATCCTGATATGATCCTGAAAGCCGGCAAGGCGCTGAGTATCAGATTCATCCTTTTCGGACAGATCACAAAAAAAGACGGAAAGATTCAGACTAATCTTAAGCTCATGGATATTCAAAACAAAAGAGTAATTAAAACCTGGTCTCCCACTTTTTCAGGACGAAAAACCATAGCGACTCAGATCCCGTCACTTGCCGTGAAGATAAGTAGAGCCATCCTTAACAAAGAACAATTTAAGTCTGCTGCTTCTACCCAGTCCATAATTGACATTGAAAACCTCAAAGCCAGGAGTCACGGAAAGAAGGTTCTTTTGACATGGAAGTTTGACAATTCCCTTCCCATTGTCGGCTTTCATGTTTATCGCTCGGAAAATCAAAAAGGACCTTATCGGTTTCTTGGCAGAACTAATAACAACATCTTTAATGACACGAAAATAACAAAGGCTAAATCTTACTACTACCATGTTGGAATTATACTCAGCTCTGGACAGGAGATTAAAACCAAACATACGGCTCAATTACAACATGCCGGCGAAAAAAAACCACACCCCCCTCTTATTTTGGGCGGTAAAGGGCATGTTAAGCGGGTGGAGATCAAATTTGTTCCATCGCTTTTAAATAAGCAGGAAAAATTCAAGATAACAAAATATAAAATCTACCGCCAAAAAACCCCGGCCCTCAACTGGGAAGAGATACTTACCGTTGATGCCAAGGCGAGGTCTCAAGGCAAACTGGCATTTCTAATTGAGGACAATAACAATATTGAAGATGGTGTAATTTATACCTATGCGATTTCAAGCTTGGACAAGAAAAAGCAGGAAAGCCAGTTGTCTGATCCAGTATCGTTAAACACAGTTAATTCTCCTGTTTTAACTGTTGCAAAGCATAATTTGCTAAGAAAAATAGACTTTGCCTGGAAGCCTCTAAAGAATGTTGAAGGATATTATCTTTATAGAAAGATGGACAGGAAAGAGTGGAAAAGAGTGGGTAAGATTAGAAGCGCTTCAGAATTTCGGTTTACAAATGATAAAAACCTGAAAGACGGAGAGCGTTATCAGCACTACCTGACAGCTTACGACACAAAAGGAGAAACCAGCCCTTCAAATAAGGTAGAGGCTAAAACCAAAGACCTGCCATTGTCTCCCGAAAATCTTATGGCCAAAAGCGATCTAATTAAATCAGTAAAAATATCATGGACATATCTCGATGATACCGACGTAGGCGGTTATGCTGTATACCGTGGAATTGACAGGGAAAAACTGGTAAGAATAGCGAGAATCAAAGATTACAGATCAAATTCTTTTCTCGATAAAGGCACAGGCTTTACTCCATTGGAAGACGGTACGGATTACTATTACGCAATTGCCAGCTTCAACCTTTTTGGCCCGGAAGGAAAACTTTCACGAGCTGCTCACGCAAGGACAAAGCCAAGACCCGGCAACGCCAAAGGACTCGTGACGACTACCGGACAGGGCCATATTCTTGTAAAATGGAATAAAAATCCTGAATCTGATATTAAAAACTACATTCTTTACCGAAAACAAAACAAAAGATCATGGTCAAAAATCGGAAAGCTTGATCCTGATCAAACCAGCTACATGGACGATGACTTAAAGCCAGAGAAGAGCTATTCTTACAGGATAATCGTTGAGGATAAAGACAATCTGAAAAGCGATCCAGTGGAAAGCGATTTTGTTCGAAGTCCGATAGTTAAGGCTGAGAAGTAAGGGAAAAAGATAACAGTTCACGGTTGAAAACAATATCCAAAATGCTTCAATCGTTGCATAGTTCTATTAGAAAAAACCGTGAACTGTAAACCGACAACCGTGAACGGTTACGAAAAACCCAAAAAGAACGGAGGTTTAATGAAAAAATATATTTACTCTGTCTTTGCTGTTGTCATTTTACTATCATTGTCTGCAGGGCCTTTGTATAGCGAAGAAAAAAATAATGATAACGAAAGATTTCAACTCTTTAATGCCGAATATAATTCAGCCTTGATTCAAAGAAGCAAGACAACTGTTTTCGGCGAAAAGAAATTATTCAAGATAGATACCAAAACCGGTAAGACATGGATGCTTATAGATTTTTTTCAAGAAGGCAAAGATATAAAATACTGGAAAGAGATTAAGAATACTCCGGATAAATAGCTGGGCAGGCAAGTGTGATGAATTCGTAAAAAGTCGAATTCATCAGGTGTTGGGTGTTAAGATAAAGCATTTAACTGTCATATCAGATACTTAACACCTGTCGCTGTTCGTAAAAAAGTGATTTTTCGACTTTTTACGAGCTCATCAAGTGTAAGGACGTTAATATTATGAGGAAAAGAAATCGCATAATAACAAGATTTTTGTTGCTGATAATTATATTAGTAAGTCTTTATCTTGCCGGATGCGTAGCTGCAGGCAAAAAAACCGCAATTATTTCCGATATTAAAATAGCCTTTAAGGGAACTTATAAGGTTGATCCATACATGGAAAAGCATATGCCGCGAACCATTGCGGTTCTTCCCTTTATTAATGAATCAAAAAGCCAAAAAGGGGCTGAAGTTGTGCGCAGAGGTTTTTATAACCATCTCAGCTCTCTTCCATATAAAGATATGGAACTGTTCCGTATCGACCACCTGCTCAAAAAAGCAGGACTTGTTGATCCTGTTGACGTACACAAAATGCCGCCCGAAAAACTTAAGAAAATCCTGAATGTAGATGCGATTATTTTTGGAACTATTTCAAATTTTGACAAGCTCTTTGCCGGTATTTATTCTCAAGTCTCTGTTGGAGCTGAAATAAAGATGTACGATACCGAGGGGCATTTTCTGTGGTCAGGCAAGCATGTAGCGCGCATACATGAAGGCGGCATTTCTGCCAGTCCTGTCGGCATTGTTGCTTCAATTATTGCTGCCGGCATGAATATAAGAGATATACAATTGCTTAGAGCGTGCGACGATCTTTTCAGAGATATGGTCAAAACAATCCCCGCGATAAAATATGCCGAAGCGCTTAAAAAGCCGCGTATTGAGATGTTGGCACAGGATTCAAAAGGAGAACCAAGGAAAGCCGGTGATATAATTAAGGTGGCATTAAAAGGTGATTCAGGGATGCAGGCCTGGTTTGATATCAACGGTTTCAAAAAAGGTATTGACATGGAGGAGGTTGAACCTGGAGGATATGTAGGATCTTACAGTGTAGCGCCTGGCGACAATATAAAGGATATGGTTGTCACAGGGTATTTATCTGATGATGCCGGCAATACAGCAAGCCGGGTTGATACAATATGGACTGTAACCCTTGACACAATTTCGCCGGATGCCCCAAAAAATGTGATTGCCACGGGTCGTGATAATACTGTTTTGTTAAGTTGGGATAAAAACGCGGAGGATGATCTTTCAAAATATCTAATTTACAAAAGCGATACTCCGCTCAGTGGTTTCAAAAAAATTGGACAAACCGAGTTCGCTGATTTTAAGGATGAAAATGCAGTAAATTTAAAATCCTGTTATTATAAAATTTCCGCCCTTGACCTCGCTAAGAATGAAAGCAACAAGGAGGAACCTGTTACAGGCACGGCGGTGCCACCGGGTCCCACTTATGTAAAAGGCAAATTAGACAAGGATACAATATGGTACGCTGGAGCAAGCCC
>JAFCZU010000118.1 GCA_019314185.1 Deltaproteobacteria bacterium
AAACAAGTTTGCAGATACCGCTTTTATTGACAAGCTGAACTGCCGGGATATTGAGAATCTTTTGAAATTTTATCAGACTCTTTGCTGCATGATCATCGGATAATTTGGCTTCAACGAGCAGGAAAGGGTTGTGATTGTTTGAAAGTAGAAAGTCGACTTCTTCCTTTTCCCTGTTTCTTAGATAATGCAAAGAAAAATTTCCTAATCCGAGATCATTCCAGTTTGATATAGCCCGAAGAAGTTCCAGAGCAACCATGTTTTCAAATTTTGCTGCCTGGGATTCAATTCCGGCATAATCGAAGAGATATAGTTTCTTCTCTTTGGTTATGGCTCTGGATATCTTTTGGCTCCACGGAGGTATTCTGAAAACCATAAAAAAGTTCTCAAAAATCTCAATCCAGTTCCTTATGCTGTCAAATGACACATGAATATCTCTCGCAAGACTTGCCATTGAGAGCGGGCTGCCGATTTTGGAAGGCAGGAGAGAAAAGAGTGTTGCCACGTTTTCAAAACTGCGAAGTGATGCAAGATCACGGATATCTTCGCGTAACAACTGTTTTTTGTAAGTGTTTGACCAAATCTGATAAAATTGATCTGTTTTGCTAAGGTATGGATCAGGGAATCCGCTGAATCGACTTAATCTATTCCAGACAGGCTGCGTTTTATTTGGACAGGCACGAACTTTAATGGGATTAGACATGAATTGCTCAAACGAAAGATTATTCCCTGCAAGCTCGGCAAGGGTAAACGGCCACAGATAAAAAATAAAATATCTTCCGGCTAATGAATCTCCTCCCTTTTGATACATATCCAGCCTGCCGCTGCCGGATACGATAAATTTATAATTGCCCTTGTCCCTGTCATATACACTTTTAAGATAATTCTTCCAGTTTGAATGTTTGTGCAGTTCATCAAATATTATAAGCGGCAAAGAATTGTCTTTGCGATAAACTTCTTCATAAAAAGAGGGGTTTTCGATCAGCTTTCGCTTTTCATCAAGGATATCCCAGTTAAAATAAAGTGAATTATTGAAATCTTCGGCCAGAATCTGTGTAAATGTGGTTTTGCCTGCCTGTCTCGGCCCTGCAATAAAAACCATTTGCTTATGCACAGAAAGCATTTTCCAGATGTTTTCGTATAATATCCTCTTCTTCATACTTGACAATATGATGCCACAACCTGATATTGTCAAGACAAAATTTGGTTATAGCACAATATTGTCCTGTTCATCCTCTCTAATCTCAAAAGCTCCACCAGGCATAAACGATGTGGTCAAGTAAAAATAGATACCCCATTAAGCAGCCAATGATAGATTAACTTCTTTTTCATAATTATTTGGGCTTTTATATTCGATAATTGAAGCGCCTGAGAAAGATGGATAGGAAAATGCTGTTACCTTATTTTACAGTTCGCGCAAAAACGGGGAAACACCCATGTATATACCGAACAGGATCATAAAAATTCCGCAGCATACAAGAATCCCATAATATATCTTTTTATTTAAATACCGCAGGCCGAAAAAGGACAGAATTGAAACAAATAGATACCAGATAAGATCTCCGGTCTCATGTCCCGCAAAAAACGCCAGAAGCTTTGGCCACTGCCTGAAGGAAATATCAAACTGAAGCATAAAAGCAAAACCTATGGTTGCCCACCAGATCCACCAGTAGGGATTTGACATTGAAACTACTATCCCGCCGACTATTGGATTATCAAGGCCTTTACTTGTTTTTGGAGGGGAGAGCGCTTCCTTTCGCGGTTCATGGTCTGATTTGCCGGATGAATCTAAAAAATGTGTCGGGATATTGCCTTTATGTACATTTCGGATTATGGATAAACCGAAACAAATAAGCAAAGCTCCGCCTGCAATCCCTATGGTTCTCACAACGATAATATTTTGCAGGACAAAGGAAAAACCTAAAAGCAAAAATATAATGATACCCATTTCAAGTATCGCGTGACCGGTTATGATCCATAAACCCATCAGATATCCGCGTTTGCCGGATTGCACTGACTTGATAATCGTATATGTAAGCAACGGTCCCGGCGCCATAGCTCCGGTTAATGCCACAAGAAAGGAAAACGAAAAAACAATCCAGAACGAAGAAATAAAATTTGCAAGTTCACTTAACATATTGTAATTTAAAAAAAACAGGCACAAAGTTATAAGGTCAAGGAGACAGCTTCATGAACAAAACAGACAAAACATCAATCGACATGCCCGAAGATCTGAGAAAATGCATCGCATTCCATGGGCATCAATGCCCTGGGCTTGCTTACGGTTATCTGATCGCTAAACAGGCTATAAACATTCTTAAGCTCAAACGGGCAAAAGATGAAGAGGTAGTAGTTGTCTGCGAAAACGATTCATGCGCTGTTGATGCACTGCAAGTGCTTCTCGGCACAACAGCAGGCAAAGGCAATCTTATCATTAATAATTATGGTAAAAATGCTTATACAATATTTAACAGATCAACAAAACAGGCTTATCGCTTTTCCAGAAAACAGCATTACATATACAAGGGTAAAGATAAAGAAGAGTTTGCCAGGCTGGATGCCGCTATTTCTGCGGGCTCTGAAACAACGAAAGAAAAATGGCGTCAGAAATATTTAAAATCGAAAGACCTCTTTTCAAGACCATTTGACGAAGTTTTCTCGACAAGCAAAGTGGAATTTTCAATGCCGCCCTATGCTCCGCTGGCACGTTCCAAAGCCTGTGACAAATGCGGAGAAATGACGATGTCAACAAAAATGGTTTCCACAGAAAACGGGAAATTTGTCTGTATCCCGTGCTCAAAAAAATGATATAGCCGCAAAAAGGCGCAAAATACACAAAAATTACAGCGTAAAACAATCCTGAATATCTTGTTAATCCCGTTAAAATATATTGTAATGCGTAAACTCCTTTATCTCCCTGCGTTTTGGCGCTGATGGTATTTTGGCAGGATAGCCCATCGGTATAAGTGTAACCAGTTCATAACCATCAGGCACTTTCAATATCTCACCGGCTTTGTCATGGTCAAACAAGCCGACTATCACTGTCCCAAGCCCAAGATGATGGGCCATAAGACAGAGGTTCTGTGTGGCAAGCCCAAGGTCAAACATAAACCAGTCTCCGAATTTTGTTGAAACTTTGTCTTTGTAATAGCCTGACTTGCCAAGCCTGCCGCAAACAGCAAGAACTACCGGTGCTTCCACAATAGCCTTTGCTGTCGGATTTCCCTTGGAAATCGTAGCCTGGAGTTTCTCCTTAATTGTCCTGTTTTTTACAACAACAATCTCCCAGCACTGGGTGTTGACCCAGGAAGGCGTCCATTTGACAGCATCGAGAACCCTGTTTACAAGCTCTTCAGGAATATCTTTTTCCTCGTGTTTGCGGATGCTTCTTCTTTCCTTTATGATTTCCATCAAGTCTGTCATGACAGCTCGTCCTTTTTTGATCATAAACTTTTGATATGATTGACTAAGTTGTTTTTTTGTTGCAGTGTTGCGAAGCAGCATAATTTAGCTTTTTACGAGAGCATCAAACATGGCGAATGCAAAAATAAAAAAAGGGCAACACCGAATGGTGATGCCCTTTTTTTGAAATGTATCTTTTGTTATGAGCAGCAGGAACCGGTAGTAGAGCAACTCGAACAACCGCTTCCCAAATCCATTTCTGATGTAAGTTTAAAACCAAATTGATTAAAATCTACTTTAATCGGTTTTGATTTTTCCATAAATTCTTTATCAACAACATATTTAAACCCATCAATCTCATATAGACTGTCGGTATCTTTTAGCTCATCCAGAGCCATTGCAAGGGAAGGGCCGCCTCATCCCCCACTGTTTAGAAAAATCCGAACCGGCGCAATTTCTCTGTCTTTAAAATATTCAGCAATCTGTGTTGATGCCGCGGGTGTAACTTTAACCATAATTTCCTCCTTGATAATATCGTGCTTTGTTAATAAGCTATTAGTTAAATTTAATCATATTAATTATGTTTGTCAACGAGGAAGTGGTAAAAACAAAAAAGCCCATGCGAGAACCAGCCGATGAGAATTAAATCCTTCGAAATGGCTCAGGGATTACCTGATCGCACAAGTTGAAAAGTTGAACATTATTTGTGTAAATTCGTGTTGCCAGGTTGTTTATATGGCATGAACATTGGCGGGATCAAATGAGATATAAACACTGTTGCCTTGAACAAGATTCATTTTTATAAGTAAATTAGACTGGATAATAGCAGTAAATTTAATATCAGAAGTTTTTAGGCATAGATCACAGTAAAAACCATGGTTTAAAATCTTTGATACAGTTCCTTTAATTGAATTGCATTGAGACAATAACTGTTTGTCTATGCTTACATGAATATCTTCCGGCCGTATGGCTATATATTTTTTAGAACCATTTATGTGTGAGTTTGTTTTTACAGTTAGTTTTCCGATTTGGGCTTTGTTGCCGTTAAATATTGCAGGAAAGATGTTTTTCATGCCGACAAAATCAGCCACAAAAGGGGTTGATGGTTTATGAAACACTTCGGCAATAGATCCTGCCTGCTCAATCCCTCCATTGTTGATTATTGCTGTTTGTTGTGCCAGCAAATGGGCTTCTGTAAAATCGTGGGTAACCATAAGTACTGTAATTCCTGTTTCAACATGAAGCCTTTTAAGCATCTCTCTCGTATCTTCACGAAAATTCGGGTCCAGCGCTGAGAGCGGTTCGTCAAGAAGAAGCACCGAAGGATCCACCGCAAGGGCGCGGGCAAGAGCTACCCTCTGTTTTTCTCCTCCGCTCAAGTGCCTGACAGATCTTTCCAACAATGGAACAAGTGACAGCCGGTCAATTATAAAACTTAAATTTTTGCCGGGTTCTTTGCCGTTTACCTTATGGTATCGCAGGCCATATGTTATATTTTCAGATACTGTCAAATGAGGGAAAAGTGCATGGTCTTGATAAACAATTCCGATGTCGCGTTTTTCCGGAGGCAGATTAGTTACATCTTTATTATTTATATAGATGCGTCCTTTTTTAATCGGAATTATTCCGATTACAGATTCCAGCACAACGGTTTTACCCGCGCCTGTTGGGCCGAGAAGGGTAAAAAACTCACCCTTTTCCACTGTCAAATCAATATTATTCAGAGAAAATCCTGACAGTTTAACATTAAGGTTTTTTATTCGGATCATAATTAATTCTTTTGTAATTATTCAGCCACAAAGTCACCAGGATTATAATATTCTGTAACCATTCACAGTTCAGAGGTTAATAGCTTTGCGATTTTCTTTTTTTAAATTCAACCTCTGAACCCGCCAAATTAAGAGCGGACAAGCCGTGAACAGTTGCTTGTATTTAAACCTGTCTGCGTTCATCTGTGTAAATCTGCGGCTGAACAGTTAATTCTTTTTTTGAACAGAAAAGATCCTCAGAAGAAGAAAAAGAAAAAGGCAGACGATTATGAGCCAGACAGCAACCGGTTGTGAATATTTAAGTCCATAAGCTGTAAAGCGCTCATATATCATTACAGGCGCAATCATGGGGTGATATGCAACAATTACAACCGCCCCGAACTCGCTGACCGCGCGCGCAGTACACATGATCATACCAACTACCATACTTCTCCAGGCAAGAGGGAAAGTAACGCGGAAAAAGGTATCTGTCATAGACGCCCCAAGACTGCGGGAGATATTTTCCAATCGTGAAGGAATAGCCTCAAATCCCGCTTTAACCGTATTAACGTAAAATGGAAGACCCACAAAAGTTAAGACAACAACAATGCCCGTAACAGATCCCATAATTCTTATTCCGATGGAACTCATTATCTGTCCAAACCAGTGGTTCTGTCCTGCAATGGACAAAATGGCGATTCCTACTACAGGGTGGGGAATCATAATGGGAAGATCTATAATGCTTTCTATAAAACTTTTTCCCCGGAAATTTTTCCTGGCGAGAAGATACGCAAATGGTGTTCCAAACAGAAATGATATCAGGGCGGCCATTCCCGAAGTGTACAGGCTGAGCCTGATGGAAGCGACAACATCTTTATCTGTTATCGTTTCTTTCAGGTCGGCAAAGGTCGGCTGTGCCACCATCTCAATTAATGGAAACAGAATAAATGCAATGATTATAATGCTGCTTGAAACAGCGAGCCATATAAAAGGATCAGTATGTTTTTTAGCTATCATATGAATAGATCAGTAGTTAGGGTCTGAACAAAAAACAATATTGATCACGAAAACACGAAAGTACGAAAACACGAAATAAAACATGGGAATCAGATTGCTGACATTTTTTTCGTGCTTTCGTGATAGTTTTTTATTTATTTATTTCTCTATCTTAATTTCTAACTTCCACCAGCTTTTTCAAGGGCGCCGGAAGCGTATTTAAAACCTTTTCTGAGGACACACGGCACGGCATAAAAGGCGGCTGGCCCATTTCTTTTAATATTTTCAATCCTCCATCAGGATTGAGAAGATACTCAAGAAAAAGAACGGCTCCTTCAGGATTGAGAGCATCTTTTGTCATTGTAATTCCATAGGTGCATGATTTGCCGACCTTGGTTCTCCATGTTCCTGGTTTTTTTCCTGTAACTTTAACACTAGCCTGCTTATAAAACGTATCATGTTTATAGTTTCCGAGGTTAATATGATCATCAAGCTTTATATATTTCAGGCCATGCTGTACTGCAACAGAGAGATATTCCCAAGCGTAGTCCATGTTCCCTGTTTTTAGAAGAGAAACCAGCTCCACGGATTTCTGTCTTACATTTTCTATTGGCCTGTTTGCAATCAGCTTATCATAGAGTCCTGGTTGTTTATAGAGTTTTTCAGCTAATTGCAATACCATAAGGCTTCGGTAACCACATGGGTCAAGGTTCGGATCGGAATGCCCCCAGACTACCCCTTTACGGCTCAAAATTTTGTGCCAGTTGTCGGCATTGATCTCTTTTGCAAAACGGCTGTTATTTGTATAACAGAGTACCAGCTGGTTTGTTGCAAAACGGATGTTCCACGCAGCGTATTCGGGAATCAGGGTTTTGTCTATAATCTTGAAATCAGCAGAGGCCATAATATCCGCCGGCTTGTGGAGCTCAGAAATCATGCGCGCCATCTTTGTGCTTCCACCAACCTCACGAAGCACATCAATATTCGGATACTTTGCCTCAAATAATTTTTCTATCTTGGCAAAAGGTACTGCCAGACTTCCTGCGTGAAATATTATGACCTTTTCTTTGGCTTGCGCATAGACCGATACAGATAATATAATTCCAACAGACAGAGCGACGATAAAACCTGTTGTCTTTGATAAATTAAATAAACGTTTCATTTGTTTCTCCTATATTGAAGTTTCTTGTGGGAAAATTACTTTGCCGCTTATAGTAACATCATAACCATCGAGATTTTTTGCCAGGTCATAAAAAGCCTGTTCATGCAGAAGACCCATAAAAAGCTGCACTCCTTTATCGAAAAACCTTTCCTTCGTAATAAGAAGATCGTAACGCTCCCAGCGAACCGGAATAAAATCAAGGCCAAGAAGAGAGGCTACCGGCTTAATACCGGGTCCCGCATCGGCACGGCCGGCTAATATTTCAAGGCCTATATCCATGTGCCGGGACAGCTCGTGATGGTATCCTTTGATTTTTTCGCTGTTAATTCCAGTTTCTTTAAGCATACGATCAAACAAAAGACGTGTGCCGGTACTGAGAGGCCGGTTGACTATTTTTATTCCAGGCTGAGCGATATCGGCAATTCCATTGATTTTTTTGGGATTTCCTTTTTGCACAAGTATGCCCTGTTCACGTTTGCAAAAATTGACAATAACAGGCATTTTATCCAGCTCTTTGAAAGCAAAATCAAAATTATATTCAATTTCATTATCCTGAAGCAGATGGCTTGAGGCTATATGGCACAAATTTTGGCGCAGCGCTCTCAAACCTCCCATGCTTCCCAGGTTTCCAAATACTGCGACATTATCTGGGAAGAGTGCGTTAAAAAGGGAAATGGTCTTGTCGAGAAGAAGATCGTTGCTTCCGGTTATTATAAGCAGCCCATGGTAGGGTGGAAGCTGGACTGTTGGCTCCGGATAATTTATTGTATTTGTTTCAATCCATTGCTCCACGAGTTGCCGCGGGAAAAGCCATTTGCCTGTAATTTTTGTCGCAGGCAGCCCCTTGTCCGCAACCAGCGTATATACCATCTTCTCGTTAACATTCAGAAACTGCGCGACCTCTTTTGTTGAGAGTAATTTGCTCATATTAACACACTCTTTAAGTATGACGGTCTCGTAAAAAGTCTTTTGTGAACGGCTTAAAGCTGTCAAACGTATATTTTACAGGTTATTATATGTCAATATGTATTTTGTGGCGAGACAAGCACCAACCTGTAATGACCATGACAAACCATAAAGCATTTTCAAAGCATCCCTTTTTTTGCTCAATCACTTAACCTCGTTTAGTAATTAAATACTTAAACCCTAAGGGTTAATATTATAA
>JAFCZU010000119.1 GCA_019314185.1 Deltaproteobacteria bacterium
CCTCCAGGAAAAATAAGTGTTCCAATTAAAGATGTTTGGTTATATCCTCTAAATAAAAACTTTAGAGCTTTGCTGAAAAATGATCAGTGAAGGGGTTGGCCGAATATTTACGAAATTCAATTTTCGTACCAATTACAAAAGATTTGGGCTTCGGGTCAGAGCAAAACCCTTGGCCCGACGAAAAGACGTCTTAAAAACGGTGAAACTTCAGTTCTTGTAATTCTCGGTGTTATAAGCAGCATTGTTTTAGTAAAAATATATGCGGTAGATTTCTCTTTGTATACGATAATTGTTTGTTCTGCTTTGCTTCTTATCTTTCTCGCAATTTGTATGAATGAGAAAATCATTGGAATAACAATCGTTCCGCTGTTTAATTTTCTTGTTCCCCAATCGTATCGGGAACGTATCCATTTTTATATAAATGAATTCTATAGAAGTCCAAAAATGATGGGGAAAAGCACGCATGCAACGTGCATGATATTAACAATAGTAATTTGGTTGTTGAAATTTGTGGCCCTGTTTTTACTTTCAAAAGCTCTGAGGATTGACATTCCTCTTTGGTTCGTTTTATCGATTGGTGCAATTGGCGTTATTGTGAGCTTGCTACCGTTATCTGTTTCAGGACTTGGCACGCGGGATGCTGTTTTTATCTTTCTTCTATCTTTTTATGGCATTCCTGCAGAATGCGGTGTTGCGTTATCCTTTCTATTCCTGACGTATGGAATATTGAGTATTGTTATAGCATGGGTCATTGTTTATGCTTATGAGAGAGTTATTATCAAGAGTTGTGTATGAATAAATAAACACCATTTTACCCCCCAACTAAAAATGAAAATCTGGATTATAGAAATAGGGGAACCTCTGCCTGTTGAAAATGATGTTAGATTGCTTAGATACGGGTTGTTAAGCAAAGAATTAACCATGCATGGCCATGAAGTAGTATGGTGGACATCCAGTTTTTCTCACGCCTCAAAAAAGCATGTTTGTACTGATGATTGGAATACAATTGTTGACGGAGTAATTCTGAGGATTTTAAAGGGGCCGGGCTATCGGAAAAATCTTTCCTATCAAAGAATCAGGCACCAAAAGCATTTTGCTAATAAATTTTATAGATTGGCTATGGGATGTGATATTCCAGATTTGATAATCAGTACGGTGCCCACTTTGGAAGTAGCAGAAGTTGCTGTCAGTTTTGCAAATAAACATAAAATTCCCGTAATAATTGATATAAGAGATGAATGGCCTGATGAATTTGTTGATCTGGCGCCAAAACCGCTGAGAGGCATTGCCAGGTTATTATTGTATAATTATTTTAAGCGTATGAAATACATCTGCCAAAATGCGACGGGTATTATAGCGGTATCTAAGAGTTATCTTAATTATGCTCTTTCTTTTGCGAAACGTTCGATAGGTTCAAATGATGGTGTTTTCCCTTTGGGTTATTCATCAAATCGTATTGATGAAGAAAAATTGGCTGAGGCAAAAAACTGGTGGAAGAAACAAGGTGTTGATGAAAGCGCTTTTATATGTTGTTTTTTTGGTACAATCGGCAAATTTTTTAATCTTGAAACTGTTATTGAAGCGGCCAAAATTTTATCTAAAGAGTTTCAAATTCAATTCGTATTGTGTGGTGATGGAAGTAGCTTAGGAAGATATAAGAAGTTAGCTTTGGGAATAAACTCTGTTATTTTTCCTGGGTGGGTTGATGCATCCAAAATATTTGCCCTCATGGAAATTGCCGATGTAGGACTTGCCCCATATGCTGCAAATACACGAATGTCTCTTCCTAACAAACCGTTTGAGTACTTTGCTGGCGGGTTGTCTGTTGTCTCAAGTATCCAGGGAGAATTAAAACAAATACTGACTGATAATGGTTGTGGCTTCACGTATGATCCTGATTCTGTAAGCAGTTTATGTGATGTCTTGCGCAAGTTACATGGTGATGAAATTCTTTGTAAGAGCATGGCCAGGCAGGCTATACATTTGTCTAAAGAAAAATTTTCTATAGAACACATCTCCAGTGAGTTCAATGAGCATATAATTAGAGTCGTAGAAAAATTCAAGAAATTAAGCGAGGAGATGTAATGAAAAGCGACTATGTTTCAGTAACCGAAATTGCCGGTGACGAGGTTACGCAAGAGCAAATAGACAGGCTGTGCAACCGTTACTATTGGGCAGGGCAGTATTGTTTGGATAAAGATGTAGTTGAAACGGCATGCGGGTCAGGTCAGGGGCTGGGATATCTGGCAGGAATTGCCAAGAGTCTTGAGGCGGGGGATTATTCTGATGAGATTTTGTCTATTGTGCAGCGGCATTATGGGGAGCGTATTGCTTCAAGACAATTTGATGCCCAGGATATGCCGTTTGAGGATAAGTCTAAAAATGTGATAATCATGTTTGAGGCAATTTATTATATTCCTGATGCGGAAAGGTTTGTGTGTGAGTGCAAACGGGTTTTACGTTCTGGCGGAAAGGTGTTGATTGCGACTGCAAATAAGGATTTATATGATTTTAATCCGAGTCCGCATACCTATGAATATTATGGGGTGGTGGAGTTGAATGAGTTGTTTGCAAGACATGGGTTTAAAACGGAGTTTTTTGGGTATATGCCTGTAGGGGATGTTTCGATACGGCAGGGGGTGCTTAGGCCGGTTAAGAAGCTGGCTGTGATGCTGGGAATTATGCCGAAGACTACGGCGGGGAAGAAATGGTTGAAGAGGATTGTGTTTGGGGGCTTGGTGAAGATGCCGGTGGAGATCGGTCCACAGATTACGCAGACCCGCCTGCCACTGCGAGGCACGAGCGGGCAGGTTGACGCAGATTTAAGGGTAAAAAAGGGTCCACGAATTACACGAAATAAGATAAAAGAAGAGGATGAGAACGACTTATACAGTGGTCATTATATGGAGCCGGACAGGATTTCTGGGAGAGAACCGGATAAGATGCACAAGGTGATTTATTGTGTGGCGAGTTTAGGATAAGATTTAGCCACAGACACACACAGACATTTTGTCCGGCGGGCCATCGCCAGATAAAAATGGTCATCGCTTCGCGAAAAGACAGAGGTCGGAGGGCAGAGGTCAGAGGTCGGAGGGCAGAAAAAGCTGAAAGCTCAAGGGGAACAAGACACCCCAGTTAAATTGTCCTCCGGAATTGAACAGTGTGAACAAAGAGACACAAAAGCACAAAGGCACTGAAGGCTTAAATTCGGAGAGCTGAAATTGGAAGTTGAAAATTGTAAAGGGCGAAAATGATTGCTGAGACTCGAGATTGCTTCGGAGCTGGGAAGATTTATTACAGCAGGCATGCGCGCTATGAAATGGAGAATGATGAATTTGGCGAAATTCTTGATCGGGAAGTGTATGAAGCTGTTTTATCTGGAAAAGTGATCGAGAACTATCCTGACGATTTTCCATATCCCAGTTGCTTAATCTATGGTCGGACGCGGAAAGGCAGGCCTGTTCATATGGTATGCGCATATTCTGCCATTGAACTGCTTGGGATTGTCATTACCGTATACGAACCAGACCCTGAGAAATGGTTCGATTTTTTAAGGAGGAAACAATGAAATGCGTTATCTGTAATGGAAGTGACATTAAAGTGAGAACAGTCGATGAGCAGATCGCACTGGGCGACGACATCGTTCTGGTTCGACTCACGCTTCCAGTGTGCTCCCAGTGTGGAGAACGTTACTACGACCGCAAGGCTATTCAACTAGTTGAGCGAGTCCGGGCAAAAGTTAAGCAAAGGCTTCTTGATGTTGAAGATGTCGGAAAAGTCTTTAGAGTGCGAGAACACAATCTTTCTGTTTCTCATGCTTTATGAAAATTTTTGTGGCTGAAGGAAGCGAAAAACTTTCCACACTATAAGTATGTAGTAGGCAAGCAGGGAAATTTGCATTCATCTACGGAAACTCGTTTGGAAGAGGTTATGAGAGTCATTCAAAAAAAGATTTAGCCGCCAAAAGGCTCAAGAATCGCAAGGAAATATCTATTTGTGTTTTTTGCGCTTTTTGTGGCTGATTTTATGAAATGAAGAGGATGAAATGACAGTGAAAGTTCCGTTTTTTAATTATCCTGCTTTGTTTAAAATGCAGGAGAAGGAGATAATGGAAACCCTGCATGATGTTATGAGCAGGGGCGCTTACATTTTGCAGAGAGATTTAGAGGAGTTTGAAGAAAATATAAAAGAACTTATTGGGGTTAAGCATGTTTTGGGCGTGGCTGATGGCACGAATGCCTTGATGCTGTCACTTCGCGCTGCCGGTGTGGGACATGGGGATGAGGTTATTATGTCATCTCATACTTATATTGCAACTGCCGCCTCTGCGCATTTTGTGGGAGCGAAACCAGTGCTGGTAGAATGTGGAGCAGATCACATGATTGATCCCGAAAGTGTTGAAAAGGCCATTACAGATAAAACCAGAGTTATAATGCCTACCCAGCTTAATGGCCGGACATGCGACATGGATGCTCTACAGGCAATTGCAGATAATCATGGCTTGATAATCATTGAAGACGCAGCTCAAGCGCTTTCATCCAAATTTAAAGGTAAATATGCTGGAACGTTCGGAATTGCTGGAACGTTCAGCTTTTACCCGGCCAAGTTGCTCGGTTGCTTTGGTGACGGGGGCGCTGTAGTCACCGATGACGATGAGGTCGCCCAAAAACTGTTCCTTCTCCGCGATCACGGCCGCAACAAAGAGGGAGAAGTTGTGGCTTGGGGAACCAACTGCCGTCTGGATAACATACAGGCGGCTATTTTGAATCTCAAGCTGAAAACGTTTGACAAGGATATTACCCGCAGACGCGAAATAGCATCTATATATCATCATGCGCTTAAGGGAATTGCAGACTTGACATTGCCGCCAGCTCCCGATGAGAACGAAAGACATTTTGATGTTTATCAAAACTATGAACTGGAGTCCGGACATAGGGATGATCTCAGAGATTTTTTAGAAGAACATGGGGTTCGTACCATCATCCAGTGGGCGGGTAAGGCTGTTCATCAATTCAAGGGACTTGGGTTTGACAATATTAAACTGCCGGTTACCGAAAAAATGACAAGCAGATTTCTCATGCTCCCGATGCACACAGCCTTAAGTGATGAAGATGTAGAATATGTGTGTGATTGCGTTAAAGACTTCTATTCCGCAGATTACACGGATTAAAAGATGAGGAATGAAGGGACATTTAAAATCATCGGTGCAGCCATGGAAGTACATAAGGAATTGGGGTGCGGATTTCTTTAAGCTGTGTATCAGGAGGCACTTGAAAAGGAGTTTATTTGTATATAATCTGTGAAATCTGCGGGATCTGTGGATGAAAAGAATGCTGGATATAGTATGTTCTTTCTTCGGCTTGGTGCTACTTAGCCCTTTGTTGATACCGGTAATGCTTTTGATATGGCGGCAGGATCGCCATTCACCATTGTATATTGCACCGAGAGTTGGAAAAGATAGCAAAATTTTTAAAATGTTCAAACTTCGTTCCATGGTGGCCGATGCAGATAAAACAGGTGTTGACTCCACCTCCGCTGGTGATTCGCGAATTACACCCATTGGGCATTTTGTTCGCAAATTCAAACTGGACGAATTTACTCAGTTATGGAATGTCCTAAAGGGAGATATGAGCCTTGTGGGGCCACGACCCAATGTTAAAAAAGAAACTGATCTATATACTGATGTCGAGAAGGGATTGCTTAGTATTAAACCCGGAATAACAGATTTTTCATCTGTTGTTTTTTCAGATGAAAATGAGATTCTAAAAGAGAGCAAAGATCCTGATATCGATTATAATCAGTTAATCAGGCCGTGGAAAAGCCGGCTGGGTTTGCTGTATGCGAAACATCAATCCTTTCTGCTGGACTGTGTGCTTGTGTTGCTGACGGTGGTCGCTCTTGTTTCCCGGGAGAAAGCGCTTTGTGGTGTGAACAGGTTGCTTAAATGGTTAGATGCACCGGCTGATGTGATACGCGTTTCAAAGAGAGAAGATATGCTTGTGCCCACGTCTCCGCCCGGCTCGGAGAGCATTGTGACGACCCGATAAATATCCGCCAATTACCCCAGTACGATCTTCCGGACCTATGGGGCAGGCGCAGATTACACAAATTGAAAAGTCAAAATGAGAGATAGCCTGGGCGGTTTGATGTTTCATTTAATCTGTGAAAACCTGTGGATTGAGGAATTATGAAAAAGTATTCCAAAGATTTTTTGCGGCAGTTGTACAGGACAATGTTAAGAATCCGGGTTTGTGAAGAAAGTCTTGTAGGGCCGATTCTTAATGGAGATGTTCGGTGCCCTGTTCATCTATGCTCCGGTGAAGAGGCTATCGCTGCCGGAATTTGTGCTTCTTTGAACGAAACGGATTATATCTTTGGCAACCACCGTTCTCATGGGCACTTTCTTGCCAAAGGTGGCAGTATGGATGAGCTTGCAGCGGAAATTTACGGAAAGGAGACTGGTTGTTCCAGGGGAAGAGGCGGTTCCATGCATCTGATCGATCCTGATGTAGGGATGATGGGCGCTGCTCCAATTGTGGCGGGAACGATTTCACTGGCTGTAGGCGCTGCACTGGCATCTCATATACGTAAAGAAAAACGGGTTTCCGTCAGTTTTTTCGGCGATGGCGCAACCAATGAGGGGGTCTTGTTTGAATGCATGAACCTTGCAGCTCTGAAGAAACTGCCCATTATCTTTGTTTGTGAAAACAATTTTTACGCAACACATATGCCTGTTGCGGAATGCCGGCCTGATTGCGACATCGCCGATATTGCAAAGCCTTTTAATATCCCGAACGTTCGTGTGGATGGAAACAATGTGCTGGAGGTTTTTGAGACGGCAAAAAAGGCTGTGGCCGCCTGCAGGGACGGAAGCGGGCCTTTTTTTATCGAAGCCATTACCTACCGTCTTCGTGGGCATGTGGGACCGGATGATAATATACAGGGTACGCATACCGATATCCGACCTCAAGAAGAGATTGATACGTGGAAGAAGAAAGATCCGGTTATCAATTTTGAAAGATGCCTTTTGGACAACGGTGTTCTGAGTGAATCAGAGGTTTTTGAAATAAAGAAGGAAATTGATAAAGAAGTTCGTGAGGCGCATGTTTTTGCCAATAATAGTCCTTATCCCGAAGAAAGTGAGTTGGGTGTCTATGTCTTTAAATAATAGAAAACTTCAATATAGTTTGGCGGCAAATGAAGCATTCCATCAGATGATGGAAAAGGACGAATCTGTTTTTTTAATCGGTCAGGGGGTTAAAAGCCCATGGTATGTCGGCAATACTGCCAGGGGGCTTCTGGAGCGGTTCGGCCCGGACAGGGTCATTGACACCCCTGTTTCTGAAAATGCGGTGACCGGCGCCGCGGTTGGCGCTGCCATGGCGGGCATGCGGTCTGTGGTGGTACATCCCCGCATGGATTTTATGATGTATGCGCTCGATCCGATTATTAACCAGGCTGCCAACTGGTACTACATGAATGGTGGGAAATTGTCCGTACCGATTGTATTTTGGGGAATAATTAACAGAGGCGGAGAACAGGCTGCCCAGCATTCTCAGGCGCTCCATACCATTTTGGGTCATATTCCGGGGCTTAAAGTCGTGATGCCCTCAACGCCTTATGATGCAAAAGGGTTGATGATTTCAGCTATAAAAGATGATAATCCTGTAGTATATATTGATGATCGCTGGTTGCATAGCACTGAAGGGGCTGTCCCTGAAGAGATATACGAAGTTCCTATCGGAAAAGCTGCAATCCGTAAAGAAGGCAATGATGTGACTCTGGTAGCGGTATCATTTATTATGCGCCATGCATTGGAGGCCGCAGCAGAATTGGCCAAGGAAAATATCGAGGTAGAAGTAATAGATCTTCGAACAATCAAACCTCTTGATAAAGACCTTGTTTTGGAATCCGTCAAAAAGACCAGCCGATTGGCTGTGGCTGATCCTGGATGGAAGACTTATGGTATGGCCGCTGAAATATCGGCTTTTGTTTTTGAGGAGGCTTTTGACTCTCTCAAAGCACCATTTGTCAGGGTAACATTACCTGATCTTCCGGCAGCCGCCAGTTCAGCTCTGGAAAAGCTATATTATCCAACAACCAAAGATATTGTTCAGGCGATTCGGGGAATGATGAATAAGTAATTAGCCGCAGACGGGCACAGGTAAACGGAAGGGATGAATTGCCGATTCATGTTTTTTTCAATGTTCTTAGCAGCAAAGGTATTAAACATTAAGGTATTAAACATTAATGTTCTTGTCAGAGGGATGTGAGTTAAAGTCCGGCAAAAGGCTATAGTTTTTAAGAGAAATTTGTTCATTATTTAGATTCCGCGCTGAGGATGTTGTGCGTGCCGATTGCCCGAAAAAACAATGTGTTTTCAGAGAATTCAAAAGTAAAGCGATATTTCATGGTAACAGATCCCTCCCATCGATTTTTTGTTCCTTGTATCCGCTTTACCCGGAGG
>JAFCZU010000522.1 GCA_019314185.1 Deltaproteobacteria bacterium
CTCCAATGATGACCGTTTTGTAAATCACTTTCGCCGCTATGAACTTTCTGAGATGAAGGATCGATTAAAAGAAGCGGGATTCAGGCCGATTAATATACACAAAGTGTTGGGTCCGCTGGAAAAGATTACAATGAGCTTTGTCGTGTATTGCTTTTCCTTAATCCAAAGAATAAAAAATGACAAAATAACCAAGACAAATACTACTTCTGGATTAATGAATATTTTTGGTCAATTTTTCAAATGGCCCAATCGATTTTATATGCTGCCTGTATGGATAGACGCAAAGGTTATGCCCCGCTCTTTGTCGGCAGTTTTATTAATTAAGGCGGAAAAAAAGTAACTATTCAGCCGCAGATTCACACAAACCTGTCCGCCTCTGGAGGATGAACGCAGATAGCTTTAAATGCAAGGGGGGATGGTGTAAAATTCTGAATAGAACGAAATTGTTAATTAAACTACTTGGCAACGCAAAGTTGTAAAAAATACCATATGCGTGTAAAAAGTCCTTGCAAAAAGTACCATGCCTGTGTATTTTATTCCCATGAAACGTACAATCAATAAAAATTTAACGGCATGGAAAAACAGTAAGGATCGTAAACCGCTGATCCTGCGTGGAGCGCGTCAGGTTGGGAAAACATATAGCCTGCAGAAATTCGGCAAAACAGAGTTTCCCCGCTGTCATTATGTGAATTTTGAAAATGACGAACAACTGAGCGTGCTGTTTGAAAATGATCTTTCACCCGCCCGAATTATCAATGAACTGCGATTTTATCTTGATACCTCTATCGACACAGCGCGTGATCTAATTGTTTTTGATGAAATACAGCGCTGTCCCCGGGCGCTGACTTCTCTCAAATACTTTCGCGAACAAATGCCTGAAATAGCGTTATGCAGCGCCGGTTCCCTGCTCGGAGTTGCTCTCGCAAACGACTCTTTCCCTGTAGGAAAAATTACTTTTCTGGATTTATACCCTTTGAGTTTCGATGAGTTTTTAGAGGGAATTGAAAAACTGCGTTTAGCCGAATTATTGCGAACACATGTTTTTCAGGAATCATTGCCACAAATAGCGCATGACCAGCTATGGGATCTCTGGAAAAATTACCTTATTACAGGCGGTCTGCCGGAAGCGGTCAATATCTACCACGAGCATTTTGAAAACCAGTATGAAGCAATCCGGGCGGTTCGACGCATCCACAGGGACCTCCTGGATGCCTATATGGCGGATATTGCCAAACATTCCGGCAAAACTAATGCCCAGCATATCGAACGACTGTGGCGCAATGTGCCTGTTCAATTGGCACGTACTCAGGACTGCAGTGCCCCGAAATTCCGTTTTAAAGATGCTGTACCTGGTTTGCGAGGTTATGAACGTTTGTCTTCTCCGCTGGGCTGGTTGGAAAACGCACGGCTTATTCTGAGGACTTCCATTGTGAATCGAGCTGAAACTCCGCTTGCCGGATTTGCCAGAGATAACAGGTTCAAACAGTATTTTTTTGATGTGGGTCTTTTGTTAGCTACCACTAATATTGATCCATCTTTTATTTTAAAATACGATTACGGGAGCTACAAGGGCTATGTGGCGGAAAACTTTGTAGCACAAGAACTGCGTGCAGCCGGAATCCGTGATTTGTTTTGTTGGGAAGGACGAACCTCTGAAGTAGAGTTTCTGCTGGAAACTCCATCGGGCATTATTCCTTTGGAAGTCAAATCAGGTTGGGTAACCAAGTCTAAAAGTCTGAACGTATTTGAGAAACGTTATCATCCCCGGCAGAGCATTGTCCTAAGCGCCAGAAATGTAAAAACGCAGGGATCTCGGTTATATGCGCCGATTTATGCGGCAGGCCAACTGGGGAGATTATTAAATGATAATTCTTCTTAACAGCCATACTGGTTTGCACTATATTCCGAATTGGTTTAACTAAATTGGAGCGATGTGCAAAAATAGAAAATATCAGTGGGTCAATAAATATTTTGGGTCAATTTTTCAAAAGGGCGAATCGCTTTTATATGTTGCTTGTATGGCTGGATGCGAAGATTATGCCACGCTCTTTGGCGGCGGTCTTATTGATTAAAGCGGAAAAGAAGTAACTATTTAGCCACAGATTCACACAGGTAAACGCAGATAGGTTTAAATACAAGTGTCATGTCTGTAATTATGAATAGAATGAAATTGTTAATTTTCATGGGGCAGGATGCCAAAGATTCGGACTATTTTATTATTTACAGCATTTAACAATTGTGTTACAAGTAATTGTGTTTAAAACATAACTGATTAACATACAATAGCGAGAAGGGTGCGCAATGAATCCGTTCAAGTATGGATCAATCGTTTTGGAAAGAGATTTCTGCGGGAGAGAAGACCTGCTTAAACAAATTGCCGGTCATATCAAAGCAGCCCAAAATATTGTGGTTCTCGGTGAAAGACGTATCGGAAAATCATCTCTTGTTTATGAGGCGGTTGGAAGATTAAAGGGAACCGGTCTTTTGTATGTGGACGCTCTCTGCAAGAGGATCTTGCGAGCAATAGTTACAATTGAGAAAAAGGCAAGCTGGTTAACCAGGATGCTTAAAACCCTCTCGTATCTCAGGCCGGCGATTACGATAGATCCGGTTACCTCCATGCCTGTTATTTCCTTTGACGCATCTGTGGAACTAACGGTAAACTCCATTCAGGAAGTGCTTGACCTTCTCGAATCCATTGGCAGGAAGAGGCGTTTTGTTGTTGTCTTTGACGAATTTCAGGACATACAGAAAATCGGCGATGCAGATGAGTCGATAGCTCTTTTAAGAAGCAAGATACAGTTCCACAAACTTATTCCCTATGTTTTTGTTGGAAGTATAAGGCACAGGATGGACGAGCTATTTATCTCTCCCGATTCAGCCTTTTTTAAATCAGCTATCCCGATTACAGTGGGGCCGCTTCCTTATGAAGAGTTTTCAATATTCTTAACAAGGAAGTTTGAGGAAGGAAGGCGTAAAGTTTGTGATGAAATCTTAAAACAGGTGTTTGAAATTGCCAATGACATTACCGGGGATATACAGCAGCTTTGCGAAGCTCTATGGGAAGTCACCTCGGAAAGAGAGACCGTAGCGCCGGCAAACCTTCAGGCTGCCCTTAAGTTAATATTTGCAAGAGAACAGAAGTCCTACGAAACTTATATAGGCCTCTTAACAGATCTTCAGTTCAAATGTCTCACTGCCCTGGCAAGGGAAGGCGGGAAGAATGTTTATTCGATGAAATTGTTAAAAATGATCGGACCGCACAGTTCTGCATCAGTAAACAGAGCTATTACACGGATGATCGATATTAATATTTTGTTTAAAAGCGGTAAGGAGGTCAAGTTTGTCAACCCTTTCTTTAAGGCATGGCTCCTTCCCAGGGGAAGATAGATGTTTGTCTTGACAAACAGAACACATGGGAACCGAGCGATGGGTGGGGGACATTCCATTGGAACATTGGTTGACATTGGAGTTGCAATCGAAGTAAAGGGCTCGACCCGTATCGAGAAAAGGGATTTGCAACCCATGAACGCCTTTATAGAGGAATATTCGCCACGGAAGGCATTGGTTGTATGCAATGAAAGGGAAGAAAGAATTCATGACAGGATACGAATAATGCCGTATAGAAATTTCCTGAGTGACTTATGGGAAGGCAAGATCATTCGTTAACCTCAGTGCAAACTTTTAGGCCCCGTCCAGAATACAGCAGGGTTGGCTATCGGAACGGGGTACGTTCTTCAATTTATAAGTTTATATCGGAAACGAGCAACAGCGTTGAAGTTGATTTTATTCTCTATGGCCCAAAGGGTCTTCTTGGTACGGTAAATGCAGTTCCTAACTCGTATTCTACTTATTTTCAAAGGCTTTAGATCACCTTATTTGGAATTTTTGTTTGCTGGACCAGCAATAAAAACAAGATAATAATGACACCTCAGGAAAAAAAGTTAATTGCGAAATTAAATAGCGAACTGTCTGATGGTATTCAAATCAGCCTCACTTTAGCACAAGACGACCGGAGCGAAAAGCTTAGCAGATTTTGTGAAAACCTGTCAAATCTTGCTCCAAAAATCAGCATCCTGCGCAACAAGGCCGATAATAACGATGCCCCATCAATTCAGGTGGGCAAACGCCTTCGTTTTCATGCTGTTCCTCTTGGTATGGAATTAGAACCTTTTCTTGAAGCGCTCACAACGCTTGATAAAAATTCTGTGCAGATAGCCGGACAAATCCAGGATCGTCTTGATAAAATCAAAATCCCGGCTGAACTAAAAGTGTTTGTAGCACAGCAATGCCCCTTTTGTCCGGTAACCATTCGCCGGTTATTTCCTCTTTGTATTGCAAGTGAATATATACAGATCACAATAATAGACTGTTCCCTCTTCCCTGAAATAGCGGAAATGAATGGTATTCGGTCAGTTCCGACTATTGTGCTTGACGAAGCTCCTCATCTATAGAAAGAATTATTAAAGAGGGGAATGCCGCACAGGTTGCAATAATGATGCTCGATAAGGAAATAATTTTCCCTGCATTTATCGAGCTGCTGGCACATGAAAAATGGCCTGTGCGTTTGGGAGCAATGGTAGTGTTGGAATATATCACCGAGAAAAATAGAGAACTGGCGGCTCAAGTTATCAGCCTGCTCTGGAAGCTATTCCATGATGTTAACGACCAGGTCAAAGGTGATATTGTTCATATTTTCGGAGAAACAGGAGATTATGAAATAATTCCGAAACTAAAAACTCTTTTAAGCGGATTATACAATAATGAAGTCAAAAGTGCCGCAAAAGAAGCTATAGATAAAATTGAGCAAAGATCCATAAAATTTCTACATAATTAGCACCTAAACCTGAAACCAATCAGTACATGAACAAAAAACCTGTTTTCAGCAATATCTATTGCTATGTTTGACATAAACAGGTATTTTCCATAGAATTTTGATGGCGTCGTAAAAAGTCGTCACTCCGGTAGAACCAGGATCGAGTCTGGGAGGATTCCGGATGCTCTGCAACTGTCTGAAAAGACCGGATAACGCTAAAGTTTAGCTCTGACGCTTCACTACGTGTAGCTGCGTGCCAAGCTTTCTCCGGAATGACGCAGAAAACGCTATCTTTCAATTTTTTACAAGTTTACCAACTATGATGAACTCGTAAAAAGTAACGAATTTAGCTATAGATGGCTAAGTAAAAAGTTTCATATACAAGGCGTAGTGATTTTTCAGGATTGAAAGCATACATGTAGTATGTTGAGAGTCTGAAAAATCACTGCAACGCAGTAGATGGGACTTTTTACGATGCCATCAACTATAGGTGAGATAAATGAAACAAAATATAGGTTATTGTTTTGCTTG
>JAFCZU010000523.1 GCA_019314185.1 Deltaproteobacteria bacterium
CTGATAAAGTATGTGTATTATTAAAACCAAAACACATACTTTATCAGGTGGGTGATGGATGAAAAAGGTGTTCTCCAAAAATTTCGGCAGCAAAAGATAATTACTATTGAACAGCTGGTACAATTTTTCCAATGCTCTGTAATTACAGTCAGAAGACGGTTAAGAAAATGGAAGACCTACACCAGTATTAACAAGAACGGGCGTTACTATACGCTGCCGCATATTCCTGTATTTGATGCAAACGGGCTATGGAGGTACCAATCGGTTCTTTTTTCCAGACACGGCAATCTCAAGCAAACCATCATCTGGCTGATCCGGCAGTCACAAACAGGGCTAAGCGCCGGTGAGCTTGCAAAGATAGTGGATCTTACACCAAGCAGTTCTTTTTTTGCACAAATCAAAAACGCAGCTGGCATAAGCAGAGAAAAGCATCATGGTCGATTTGTTTATTTTTCTGACAGCGTTCAAAGTGCTCATCGGCAAAAGTACAAAAGGATATTACACCGCACCGGGACCATTGATTGGCCCACAGACGCAGAGGCCGTAGTGATTTTGGTCGAGTTGATCAAGCATCCGGGCATTGACATTGAACATCTCGTCGCCAAAGTCCAAGAAAAGGGGAAACAACTTGATGCTACTGTTACTCGAAGGTTTTTAGAATCTCATGATTTGTTAAAAAAAATTTCGGACATAAAGCAGTGAAGTATCTGACAAGCTATCGGGATAAAATATCAAAAGGTATTTCTACCTCCAATTTGTTTAAAAATTCGCCGACCCTTTACTTTTATCCGGAGAACAAGGCTTGTAAACAGGGCGATGTAAAAGTGCTCAAAAGCCGAAAGAAAAATGTGGTGACTTTGGATATTGGGCCATTTTGTGCCAAGGAAACGATTTTAGTGAATTCTGCCGATAGCACTGTATATCACAACGAAGAGCTTCGAGTGCTCACACCGTACCGCTGTACGTTTGGCTACGATGTTCTTGTTTATGTCGGTTATGCTCTTTTTGTGCGCTGTTGCAGTGAAAGCCAGATAATAGAGGAATTGACTCATCGCAATGTTTCAATATCGCAACGTGAAATCGGTTTTTTAGGCAAAAAGTTTATTGCATACCTGGCTATAGCACACCAGCAGAGCGGGCTACGTCTAAAAGAGCATATGGCCTTGAGAGGCGGATATGTTTTACATTTGGATGGCACCTGCGAAGGTGACAGTCCGCATCTTTTCACCGGCATAGACGGCATTGCCCAGATCGTATTGGACAACATTAAGCTTCCTTCAGAAAAAGCAGCACTGCTGATACCGTTTTTCCGACAAATAAAACGGCAATACGGCGATCCGGTTGCACTAGTTCACGACATGGGCCGTGGGATTTTATCTGCTGTCAAAGCGGTGTTCCAAGGTATTCCCGACTTTATCTGTCATTTTCATTTTTTGCGCGACATCGGCAAGGATTTGTTCGACAAAGAATATGCCATAATCAGGAACCGGTTAAAAAAGCACAGGATACGCTCCCTGCTCCGTCAAAGGGCCAAGGCGTTGGAAAAGGTCATAGGTGATGATCCTCATGCGTTTTACCCTCTGGCGGTCAGTATCGATGGCGGTGAGCCTCCGGTCATGGAAAAGATGGCCCCCATGGCGGTATATACGATGATTCATTGGGCTTTTGACAGGTCAGAGCTGGAGGGATATGGGTTTCCCTTTGATTGTCCGCATTTGGTGTTTTATCGAAAGTTAACGGTTCTATACGATATGGTTAATGCGCAGCTTGGCACAAACAATGCCTTTTCGAGGCTCTGGAGACCCCTTACCAGGGTCGTTGAAGACCAGCAGCTACAAAGGGCCGCTTCGCAGATGGATAAAAAAGTAAAAGTTTTTAACAAGCTACGCAGAGCCCTGTCCATAGCCGTTCCGCAGAGCAACAAAGGGCTTAACGATGACGGTCAGCAAGCAACAATAAAGAACATTGAGAAAGAAGTTCAAAAATTTCGTCAGGAGATTTTGTCGGAAAAAGCACACCGCAAAGACAATTACAAGAACATGGTCAAACAGATAGATAAATACTGGGATAAACTGTTTGCTGATCCAATAGTCGTAAATACTCCCAACGGTCAGTTCACGATCCAGCCCCAGCGCACCAACAATATCATGGAGCGATTCTTTCGAGATTTGAAACGCAGCAACCGCAAAAAAAGCGGCACGGTATCCTTAAACAGAACGCTCAGATCCATACTTGCTGACACGCCGTTAGTGAAGAATCTGGACAATCCCGATTATCTGGAAATAATTCTTGATGGCTACAACACGTTGGAAGAGCGGTTTGAGAAAATTGACAGGCGCATGGTGTTGGAAAGATTAGAGGCCGAGAAAAAGAACAATGAAAGAATAAGTCCAGAGGTGAAGAAAATCATTCGACGCCCGGATTTGCCGGAACGGTTGGCCATCCTATTGAACGCTCAGCAATATTGATACCAACCGTTATTTGCTGTCATAG
>JAFCZU010000524.1 GCA_019314185.1 Deltaproteobacteria bacterium
ACGGCCTGGGAGCTGATGGAAAGGATCTTGATGTTTATAAAAAAGGTCAAACAATATTTCAAATAAAGCAAAAGCTGGCTACTCCCAATTCCCAGAGGATTTTTTACCTTCGCTACGCTCTTATGGAGGGGATGACAGTTCAATCAATCCATGAGTTAACCGGCATTGATCCATGGTTTTTATATCAGATTAAACAGATAGTGGATTTTGAACAGGAGATTGCTTCAACCCTTAAGCCTCACAATTCAAAGATGTCCGGCATACAGCGCTTACTTTTACAAAAAGCAAAAGCATATGGTTTTTCGGATATACAGATAGCCTGTCTTACAGGTTCCAGTGAAGAAAGTGTGGAAAAAAACCGTAAGGCTCTCGGCATCCGTCCGGTTTATAAGCTTGTTGATACGTGCGCCGCTGAATTCAAAGCTTCAACACCATATTACTATTCCACTTATGAAACGGAAAACGAAGCAAGGGTTTCCGACAAAAAGAAGGTTATGATTTTAGGGGGAGGACCCAACAGGATCGGGCAGGGGATTGAGTTTGATTATTGCTGTGTTCATGCTTCCTTTGCTCTTCGGGAAGAGGGTGTCGAGAGTATAATGGTAAACAGTAACCCTGAAACTGTCAGCACAGATTACGACACATCCGACAAGCTCTATTTTGAACCTCTTACAAAAGAGGATGTACTCCACATCGTTGAGACAGAAAAACCGCTGGGAGTAATTGTCCAGTTTGGCGGTCAGACCCCTCTTAATCTTTCTACCTCTCTGTTCGATGCCGGCGTTCCGATTTTCGGTACACAACCGGAGAGCATTGATCGCGCTGAAGATCGTGAACTTTTTCAGGCCATGTTAAATAAACTGGGCCTTGTTCAGCCCGCAAACGGCACTGCTGTGGATGTTGAAGGAGCTGTTGCCGTTGCCGAAAAGATCGGATATCCTGTAATTGTCAGGCCATCTTATGTGCTTGGCGGAAGGGCAATGAAGATAGTATATAACCAAAAGGATCTGGAAAATTTTACAAAACTTGCAATCATAGCTTCTCCGGAGCATCCGGTGCTGATAGACAAGTTTTTGGAAGATGCCGTTGAGCTGGATGTGGATGCGATTTCAGATGGAAAAATAACTATTATCGGTGGTATTATGGAGCATATTGAAGAGGCCGGCATCCATTCAGGAGATTCGGCCTGTGTTCTTCCTCCCCACAGCGTAAAATCCGATGCTCTGGAAGAAATAGCAAGAGCTACAAAAGCCATGGCATTGGAATTAAATATTATAGGTCTGATGAACGTGCAGTATGCTATTAAAGATAATCGTATATATGTGCTTGAAGTAAATCCAAGGGCCTCCAGGACAATTCCGTTTGTCAGCAAGGCAACTGGTGTGCCTCTTGCAAAGCTCGCCACAAAGGTTATGCTCGGCCGCAGCTTACACGAACTCGGTCTTTTCTGTGAAAAAATTCCCGATCATTTTTCAGTAAAGGAGGCTGTGCTTCCCTTTGACAGATTCCCCGGTGTTGACACGCTTCTTGGCCCTGAAATGAAATCAACCGGAGAGGTCATGGGGATCGATTCAAGATTTGGATCTGCTTACGCAAAGGCGCAACTTGGGGCAGGACAGAATCTGCCTGTTTCCGGCACTGTTTTTATAAGTGTAAAAAATAATGATAAAGAGGCTGTTCTTGATATTGCGTTACATTATCACGACATGGATTTTAAGATCATGGCAACTCGCGGAACTTCTGAATTTTTAGACAAACATGGCATTTCAAATAAAATGATAAACAAGGTTTCACTTGGTCGTCCGCATGTTGTGGATGCAATTAAGAACAGAGAGATTCAAGTAATTATAAATACTGGTTCGGGAGGAGAAACCAGGCGTGACGGGTATGATATAAGACAGGCTACGATAAAATATGGCGTGCCCTATGCGACAACAATTGCAGGGGCTGTGGCCATGTGCAGAGGTGTTTCGGCAATTAAGAAGAGGGAAATGTCGGTTAAAACTATTCAGGAATATAATGTCGGAAGTCAGAAGTCGGAGGTCAGGGATCAGCAAGTCAAAACTTTAAATTGGAAAGTAGAAATTGGGAAAAAGAAAATGGAAAGATACCCGGAAAAACCGCGAGAAGCATGCGGGCTGTTTGGAATTCATGGATATCCTGAAGCAGCGAAAATTACATATTTTGGCTTGTATGCTCTTCAGCACAGGGGACAGGAAAGCGCCGGCATAGCAACAGCCAACAATAAAGACATTTCTGCATATAAAGGAATGGGGCTTGTGCATGATGTTTTCAAAACGACCCATCTGGAACAATTAAAGGGTGAGAGCGCCATAGGACATGTCCGCTATTCTACAACAGGGGGTTCGACACTCTGCAATGCACAGCCTTTTATTGTACATCATAGAAAAAAATCTTATGCTGTTGCCCACAACGGCAATCTGGTAAACGCGTATGACCTGAAAAATGAGCTTGAAGAAAAAGGATCGATGAAAGGCGCTTTTTCTTTTATTATGCTTACAAGCAATGGAGAGGTCGTTGGAATAAAGGATCCAAACGGTTTCAGACCACTGTGCCTTGGAAAACTTAATGGGCGCTATGTGCTCGCGTCGGAAACATGCGCGCTTGATCTTGTTGAGGCGAAGTTTGTAAGGGAGCTCGATCCCGGCGAAATAGTCATTATAGGGGAAAACGGGATAAAAAGCATAAAATCGTCCATTGCCGCAAAACGAAGATTTTGCATATTTGAATTTATCTATTTCGCAAGGCCGGACAGCACGATATTCGGGCATAATGTTTATCAGATGAGAAAGGCGCATGGCAGACGTCTTGCCGAAGAGGCTCCTGTTGATGCAGATCTTGTTATGCCTTTTCCTGATTCGGGAACTTACGCAGCTCTTGGTTACTCGGAAGCTTCCGGTATCCCTTTTGAGATGGCTATGATCCGGAATCACTATGTGGGCAGAACGTTTATTCAACCCACACAGAGTATGCGCGATTTTAGTGTAAGAGTAAAACTGAATCCTGTAAAAGAGCTTTTAAAAGGTAAAGATATTATCATAATTGAGGATTCAATAATAAGAGGAACCACGGTTAAGACAAGAGTAAAAGCCTTGCGTGAGTTAGGCGTAAAGCGGGTGCATATGCGTGTCAGCTCCCCTCCACATCGCTTTCCATGTCATTATGGTATAGATTTTTCAACGAGAGGTGAGTTGATAGCGGCAAATAAATCTATTGAAGAGCTTCGTGACCTGCTGGGACTGGATTCTCTTCATTATATCAGTCTTGACGGTCTTCTTGAATCAACCGGCATGGATAAACCTGAGAATAACTTCTGCAAAGCATGTTTTGATGGATGCTATCCTGTAGAATTTGATGAAAACCTGTCAAAGAACTGTCTGGAGTAGTCGAGTGGTTGAGTGGTTGAGTAGTCGAGTGGTGCCGAAGAACTGCCTGGAAAGGATATAAATGCAGTTCAATGTTCATGGTTCATGGTTAAAGAGCCCTAACTTACTGTCAACAAAAGACTAATCTGAGTATTGTGTTATAAAGTTAAGTATATCGGTAGCCTATAACCTTTGAACCTTGAACCCATAACCTTTGAACCTAAAACAATGATTGCAATTATTGATTATAATGCCGGAAACCTGAGCAGTGTGGAACGTGCCCTGAAAAAATTGGGTTATGGATGCCTGATTACTCAACGCAGGGAGGAAATCTTGAGTTGCGAAAGGATTATCTTTCCTGGTGTAGGGGCGGCCGGAAAGGCCATGGCCGATCTGAAGCGCCTGGGGTTGGATAAAGTGTTAAAGTATGAGTTTAATGCCGGCAAGCCGATCCTTGGGATCTGTCTTGGCGCCCAGATTATTCTTGAAAGGAGCCGGGAAAATGAAGCCGATTGTCTGGGATTTATCGAAGGAAGTGTTGAATCGTTTCCTCAGCCTCTTTTTTCTGAAGAAAAGGATCGGCTCAAAATACCACACATGGGCTGGAACAGCGTAAATCTGCGGAAAGAGCATCCAGTACTGAAAAGTATCGCGCCGGAAGATGAGTTCTATTTTGTTCATGCGTATTATCCTCTTCCTGCATCGGATAAATATGTGTTCGGGACGACTTGCTACGGTATAGACTTTGCCTCTGTAATCGGTTATAAAAATTTAATTGCAATGCAGTTTCATCTGGAAAAGAGCGGCAAAGCAGGGCTGAAACTTTTAGAGAATTTTTGCACATGGGATGGCCGCTATGCTGAGTAAAAGAATCATACCCTGTCTTGATGTAAGAAACGGCAAAACCACCAAGGGTGTAAAGTTTCAAGGCAATATCGATATCGGCGATCCTGTGGAGATGGCTCGTTTCTACTATAATGAAGGGGCTGACGAGATCGTCTTTTACGATATAACTGCTTCAAGCGATTGCCGGGACATTATGATAGATGTGGTGCGCCGTGTGGCTGAAGAGATATTCATACCATTTTCCGTGGGTGGCGGGATCAGGACTATTGAAGATATGCGCCGTGTGCTTCTCGCTGGTGCGGAAAAAGTGAGTGTGAATACGTGGAGACCTCTCGCAAAATTCCGTCAGGATACGAGATTGTCATTCATGGAGGCAGGACTTATACTGGCATCGATGCCTTTGAATGGGCAAAGCAGGCTGAAAACATGGGGGCAGGGGAGATTTGTCTTAATTCTATTGATGCAGACGGCACCAGGCAGGGTTATGAAATGGCCTTGACTTCGCTCATATCTGAAAATGTAAATATTCCTGTCATCGCTTCCGGTGGCGCCGGAAACATAGACCATATCTACGATGTTTTGACAAAAGGCAAGGCCGATGCCGCCCTTGTTGC
>JAFCZU010000525.1 GCA_019314185.1 Deltaproteobacteria bacterium
AATCATAACAATTTCAACAATCTTTCATGTATATTATCAAACCCACCATTTGACATGACAAGAATAACATCGCCAGGCTTTGCCTCTTTAACCAGAAAATCAATAATCGATTCTGTTTCCGGAAAAAAGCGTGCGTTCTTCCCGCGATTATTCAGATCATCTACAAGCTTTCCCGAAGAAAAACGATCTAAAGGGGGGATTTTTTCAAGCAGCGGTGGCTTGCGAATACATATTAAATCTGCTCCATCAAATGATAATGGATATATGTTCTGAAACACCTTGCGCATGCTGGAGTTTGTCCGTGGTTCAAAAACCGCAATAAGTCGTCCATCCGGATAAAAAGGTTTAACAGCCCTGATTGTCTCCCTCACAGCGGTTGGATGATGGGCGAAATCATCCATGACAGTAATCCCATTTTTCCTGCCACGCACCTCCTGCCGCCTTTTTATTCCTTTAAATGTTTCCAGCGCCCCTGCAATCACTTTGGCAGGTATCATCAAAGAATCGGCAATTGCTATTGCGGATAATGCATTCAGCAGATTGTGTTCTCCTATAAGCTCTGTTTTAAAGGTACCAAAGGGAATATCCTGTTTAATAATCTCAACAACAGACCATGGCGGATCAATGGAAACAGAGCCAAGACGCCAGTCTGATTCTGTATTTTTACCGTATTTTTCAACATGGCATTGTCTTCCGTAAACCAGCTCCTCAACGTTGCTGTCACCATCAAAAGCAAACAGGATGCTTTTTTCGGAAATACCTGACACAAAAACATCAAAAACACGCCTTACATGATCAATATCCTTGAATATATCTGCGTGATCAAACTCAACGCTTGTAAGCACCGCCCGATAAGGATTGTAATGTAAAAACTTCGGTCCTTTATCAAAAAACGCGGTGTCATATTCATCCCCCTCGATCACAATAAAGTTCCCTCTGCCGATACGGTAATTGCTGTCAAAATTATTTAAAATACCGCCGATAATAAAAGATGGGTCAAGGCCTGCTTTGTAAAGAATCCATGCCAGAATGGAAGATGTTGTAGTTTTACCGTGAGTGCCTGTTATAACAATCTGTTTTTTGTCAGCGGCAATAAATCTATTGATTGCCTGAGGCATGGAACAAAAATTAAGACCCATACCGCGCATTTTAACAACTTCAGGGTTGTCCTTTGTTACGGCATTTCCAACAACAACGAGATCCGGGCTGTATGATACATTATCTTCAGTAAAACCTTCGGAAACTTTAATGCCTTTGCGAGAAAGAAAATCGCTCATGGGGGGATATATTTTTTGATCAGAGCCTGTGACTTCAAAGCCGATATCTTTGAGCATACAGGCAAGAGCGCCCATGCCTGTGCCGCATATCGCAGTAAGATGTATTTTTTTTACATTGTCAGGAATTATGTTTTGTTTTAAATTCATTAGCTGCACAAATTTGATGAACTCGTAAAAAGTCGATTTTGTTCACTTCATGACCATTTTGGGCGCAACAGGTTATTTTGTCTGAGCGCTGTCAACCTGGAACGTATAGTTGCCTTTAAAAAATTGAGTGACATACCATTCCACAACACCATCATCTGAAAGGATCATATCAAGAAATCGTACTGATGCGAGCAGTCGTCCCAGCATATCTAATTTTTTCTCCATGGTTTTCTGCTCATACTTCTTTATTTCCCCTCTCAGCATGTCACCGGTTTGCTCCACTTTAAAGCCTAATCTTTTTAGTATCAAGGCAATTAACAAAGCCCTTCTGGACCGGCGGCCAATATCAGCCGCCCCTCCTTTGAAAGAAAAAACTATGTAATTGTCATTAAGCACGGGACCGCAAAAAGTATCGATCGTGGCAAAATGATAACCAAGACGTGAGTTAAAATTTAAGTAATTTTTGGCAATGACAGCATAATTCGGCCCCCCCATACGACCTTCCTTCATGGGATCACGAAAAACAGATTCGGCAACAATCGAAACAAAACCGCTAAATTTTACTCCTGGATCATGCGTCCAGTCCACGTTTTTGTGTTTCATTCCATCTAATAAAGCTTTGAGAGGCACAGAAGTTATGTCATCGATTTCGGCAAATTCAGCATGCTGTTCGACGGCAAGGCCACCGCCCAAATCAACAGCGTAAACATTGAAAGGAAGGTAGACGCGCAAGGGAATGGCAATTGTTTTTTCAGATTCAAAATCATCGCCAATCTGAAACATCGCCTGCATCGCCATTTCATGCGCAAAACGGATAATGTCATGCATAGTTTTGCAGGCATCTGGTCTGAAGTTTTCTTTTTTAGGATCGATAAGATACAGAGGAGCTATTTTTTTTAAAATCGATCGGACGATCTTGTAAACCGGACCTCCTTTCATGGGATTGATAGCCGGTCTTTTGCTGAGAAGTTCTTCAACACGTCCTTTATATACAATCATATTGGTGGTATCTACAGTAATTTCTTCACCGGAAGGAATGGTTTTTGTGGCTGTTCCTGTGCCTACGGAGATGTTTGCCGTATAATAGCAATGGAGCCTTCAGGTATATGGTGAAAAACATGGTCTGATTCGATAACATACGCTAATCCGGCTGCTGTTCCTTCTGAAGCGCAAGTACCGCCCTTCAGCAGAACGGGATGGTCAGCAATGGATATGTCCTGCTTTCTTTTCGCTCTATCTGCAGCCTCTACAGAGCTAAATTTTTGTGAGTGTTTCAAAGGACGTGCTTGAAGAATATATAATTTCTCATTCTGATCAATTGCCCATTCAATATCGAGTGCATATCCATAATGTTCTTCCAGCCTGAAAGCGTAATCAACCAGCAAGTCAATTTGTGACTGCTTGAGACTGGATTTATCCCTTAATTCTTCAGCAACCGGCTCCTCCTTGATACCAGACGTGATATCAGGCTTGAGCTGTGTTTTTTTTGTAACAATGTCCGCACTCTCAACCTCTCTGTTTTTCCTGTTAATACAATAAAAATCTGTACTGGTTGACCCATCAACTGCGCCGATCGCAAGTCCCCACACGGAACTGATCATAATAACAGAATTGCGGTTGTCATTGGGATCGACAGTATAAAGCACTCCGCTGACCTTAGCATCAATCATCATAATGCAAGCCACACTCATGATAACATCCTGCTCGCGATAACCCCTCTTGCGACGATAAAATATCGCTCTCGGGCTAAAAGTGCTGGCCACAACTTCCTTATACGCATGAATCAGATCTTCTTCTCCGACATTAAGAACTGTCGCGTGCTGACCTGCAAAACTGGCCTCGGAGTCTTCACTCGTAGCGCTGCTTCTTACAGACAGGCGAAAATCCTGACCGATCTTTTCTTTTAAATTGCAGGCTGCCTGCAGTATGGCTTTTTCAAGTTCATCAGAAATTTCAGCCTCCATAATCATAGACTGAATCTCTTCACTCAGTAAAATAAGCTGCTCAGTATCGTTTACTTCCAGCGGTCCCAGTTTGTTCTCGATCAGTTCAGTCAAGTTGTTGTATTCCAAAAACTGCTGACATGCATGAGCGGTAACGGCAAAACCGTGAGGAACAGGCAGGTGTATACGATTGTACACTTCACCGAGATTAGCAGCCTTGCCGCCAACATCATTTTCATTTCCCTTGCTCAGCCTTTCGAGTTCAAGAACAAGGTTTGTTTCATCAAATTTATTTTTCTTTTTAAGTTCAGCAAGAATTACATCGCCAATCCTGCTGACAGCATCAAAAAGGTTCGGGTATTTGATATTGGTCAAAGAATTAAGATCTTCCACCATACTAAAGACTTCGCTGATCAATTCCTTTGACTTTTTCTGCGCATAATAAAAAGTAATCGGCTTATCCTGGTAAATAATATTTTCAAGCTTGGCAATTATTTTCAGACAGCGATTGTTTGAAACCAAAAGCCTTTTAAAAGACGAATACTTTTGATAAGCAATGCTGTCGTCAGGAGACATACGATTGCTGATACGACTTTTTTTGAAAAGGTCAAAAA
>JAFCZU010000120.1 GCA_019314185.1 Deltaproteobacteria bacterium
GAGAAACGGGCAACTTATGAAAATGACAAGCGATGAAATACGGAAGCAATTCCTCGAATACTTTAAAAAACATGACCACCGTATTGTAAGAAGTTCATCCCTGGTCCCTTCCGACGATCCTACATTGCTGTTTACCAATGCAGGCATGGTGCAGTTTAAACGCACCTTTCTCGGCGAAGAAAAAAGAAGTTATGCAAAAGCTGCTACATCACAAAAATGCGTGCGCGCGGGCGGAAAACATAACGATCTTGAAAATGTTGGATATACCGCTCGGCACCATACCTTTTTCGAGATGTTGGGCAACTTTTCTTTTGGAGACTACTTTAAGGAAAAAGCAATTGAATTTGCATGGGATCTGCTTGTAAACGGATATAACCTGCCGGTAGAAGATCTGTGGGTTTCCGTCTATCTTGATGATGATGAGGCATACGATATATGGCACAATAAAATTGGCGTGTCTGAAGAACGACTCGTAAGATTAGGGGAAAAAGACAACTTCTGGTCAATGGGGGATACAGGCCCATGCGGCCCATGCAGCGAAATACTCATAGATCGCGGCAAAGAATTCGGCTGCTACGATCCGGATTGCGGGATTGGATGCGAATGTAACAGGTACCTTGAAATATGGAATCTGGTTTTCATGCAGTATAGCCGGGACGCTTCAGGGGAAATGACCCCTCTTCCAAGACCAAGCATCGACACCGGCATGGGGCTCGAACGGATAGCTTCAGTTGTTCAGAATGTGCCCACAAACTTTGACACTGATCTTATCCTGCCCATTATAAAAAAAATCGAAACCCTTTCTGAAAAGAGGCTCGGAGAATCATCTCAAACCGATATTGCCATGAAAGTAATTGCCGATCACAGCAGGGCCTCGGCTTTTCTTATAGGTGACGGGATACTTCCCTCAAATGAAGGAAGGGGATATGTGCTGCGCCGCATCATGCGCAGAGCCATACGCTATGGACGCAATATCGGGCTTGACAGACTGTTTCTTCATGAAACAGCAAAAAAGGTATTTGATATAATGAAACCGGCCTACCCTGAGCTTTCAGACGCCGCCGATTTTATTACAAATGTAATAAAAAATGAAGAGGTCAGATTCTCTGAAACTCTGGATAATGGCCTGAAACTCTTAAACGACAGTCTGTCAGATATACAGGCAAAAAACTTAAAGGAAGTGCCGGGTCATATGATATTTAAACTATATGATACCTACGGATTTCCGGTTGATATAATAAAAGATGTTGTCAGAGACAAGGGCATGACTCTTGACATAACAGGCTTTAATGATGCCATGGAAGGACAGCGAACAAAATCAAGATCTTTCACCACATTTTCCGGGCTCAGCGAAGCATATAAAAAGCTTTCCGCTAAAGGAATTAAATCCAGGTTTGTCGGTTATGACGGTTTATCATGCACCTCAAAAGTCCTGGTTATGGTTGAAAACGGAAATGAGGTTGTTGAAGCAGGGCCGGGAACCGATATTGAAATTGTAACCGATATCACACCTTTTTATGCCGAGTCCGGTGGACAGACAGGAGATACTGGAAAAATAACCGGTCAAAATGACAGTCAGGACCTTGATGTGGCCATCACCAGCACAATTAAAGATCCAACAGGCATTATAATCCATAAAGGCAAAATCATTTCAGGACATATAAAAAAGGGAGAAGAAGTAACCCTGTTTGTTGATAAAACCCGGCGCAATGCAACCGCCTGCAACCATACAACCACGCATATTCTCCATCATGCTCTGCGTAATGTCCTTGGCGCCCATGTAAAACAGGCGGGCTCACTTGTAGCGCCGGACAGATTCCGCTTTGATTTTACCCATTTTTCTCAAGTTGACAGAGACACCTTAAATAGAATTGAAATTCTTGTAAACAACCGAATACGCGAAAATGTTCTGGTTGAAACAAAAGAAATGGATGCTGAAGAAGCATTCAAATCAGGGGCTACAGCCCTTTTTGAAGAAAAGTATGGAGACAGGGTCAGGGTTGTTTCCCTTGCATCTTTTAGCAAAGAACTCTGCGGAGGAACTCATACAGATCGCACCGGCGACATCGGTCTTTTCAAGATAACCGGAGAAACCAGCGTGGCATCGGGAATAAGAAGAATCGAAGCTCTGACAGGTAAAGCAGCGCTTGAATATATTCAAAAAACTTCAAAAATAGTTCAGGAAACAGCCGCCCTGATTAAAGAAAAATCGGAAAATATTACAAAAAGGGTTACTAAAATATTAACCGGCTATAAGTCGATTGAAAAAGAAATGGAAAAGCTCAAAGCAAATCTTGCCGCGGCAAAGGCAGGCGGAACCGAAGAAGATATCCGCTCCATAAATGGCGTAAAGATCCTGGCAAAAAAAGTTGCGGTTGATAAACCAGCGGCTCTCAGAGAGCTGGCCGACAGGTTTAAAGAAAAGATAAAATCCGGCATTGTCGTGCTTGGAAGTGTATCAGGGTCAAAAGTACTGCTTATCGTGATTGTGACAAAGGATTTAACAAAACGTTTCAATGCGGGAAACATTGTAAAACAGGTTGCCGCCATAGTCGGCGGGGGTGGAGGCGGAAGGCCCGATATGGCGCAAGCCGGCGGCACCAAGCCCGAAAAACTTGACCAGGCCATTGAAAAGGCATACGAAATCGTAGAGAAAATGTAGAAGCCGGAAATTTACAAACTCAAAAAAGTGGGTTTTATAATTTAAATTACTTCGCGAACAGACAATTAAATTTGAAAAGGTCTGAAACTTACGCAATAAGTGCCCTAAAGAAAAAAACAGCATACAAAAACATAACAAAACTGCTTTTGTAAGTTGAAATTAATAAATAATACCAAAGATCTCTTTTCTGTGGCGAACTATATTAGCCGCCTAAAAAGCTCCATAAAACTCCCGCTCCGATTGCAGAACCAATAACACCTGATATGTTCGGCGCCATTGCATGCATGAGAAGAAAATTTGTCGGATCTTCAGCCTGCCCTACTATTTGAACAACCCGGGCGGAATCTGGAACAGCAGATACGCCGGCAGCGCCAAGAAGAGGATTTATCTTGGTGCGCAGGAAAAGATTCATGAATTTTGCAAACAAAAGACCGGACATAGTTGCTATTGCAAATGACAGGGCGCCAAGGAAGAATATGCCAACCGACTGAGGTGTAAGAAAAACATCGGCCTGTGCACTGGCGCCAACGGTTAAACCCAGCAATATCGTTACTGTATCAATAATTGAAGTTCGGGCTGCCTGGGCCAGACGTTCTGCAACTACACATTCCCTTAAAAGATTGCCAAAGAAAAGCATGCCAAGAAGGGGCAGAGCGGCTGGCGCAATAAAGCAGCAGAGCAAAATGCCGATTACCGGGAAAATGAGCTTTTCTTTTTTTGAAACAACACGGGGTTCTTCCATGGTTATAAGACGTTCTTTACGGGTTGTAAGCAGTTTCATGATCGGAGGTTGAATTACAGGTACCAAAGCCATGTATGAATATGCCGCTACTGCAATTGGCCCGATCAGGTGTGGAGCAAGTTTGCCTGACAGGAAAATTGCCGTGGGTCCATCAGCTCCTCCGATAATGCCTATAGATGCCGCTTCTTTTGGATCAAATCCAAGAGCAAGCGCTCCTAAAAAGGTAATAAATATTCCCATCTGGGCCGCAGCCCCCAGCAGCATTAATACCGGACGCGCCAGCATTGTTGAAAAATCGGTATGAGCGCCGATCCCAAGAAAGATAAGGCATGGATAAATACCGGAAGTTACGCCAAAATACAGATAATGCAAAACACTGTTGCTTTCGTAAAGTCCAAGGCCAAGGCCTTTGAAAACAGGAATATTTCCGATTAGAATGCCAAAACCGATGGGGATAAGAAGGAGCGGTTCGTAATGTTTTGCTATTCCGAGATAAATAAAGATTATTCCCACCGTAATCATAATGATATAGCGATAGTTAACCATAGCAAAACCGGTATTAGAGATAAATTCCATTAACAGATTTTCCATTTATTAAATCCGACTCCTTATTTACACCTAAGATAAGCGATCAGCTCTTAGCAATTAGTTCTTCCGCCGTGCTCGCGCCCGTCGCGGCAGGTATTATTTCGGGTGGTTGTCAGAGATTCGATTTCCACCCACTTTGTAAAATGTTATTATTTAATAACATCTTGATATAGTGTGACTAATAGCTAAAAGCTAATCGTTATTAGCTTTTTTTAAGTTCAGTACAATCTCGCTTTCTGCCGGCGAACCTCTGAACCGTGAACAGTTACATGATTTTTTTACTATTTTGCTTCCAGAGAAAATAACCTTTTCCATCAGGAACTATAAACCCACTGCCGATCAAATCATTAATGGTAGAATATGGATGAGATATCCCGTATTTTTCAAAAAGATTAATAAGTCTTGGGAGGGAAAACGGTTCTCCTATTTTTTCTACTAAAATCCTGCATTGACTGATAGCTCCGCTAACCTTTTGAGATGCCGGCAACTCATAACTATTTGATTCCAATTTGTTTTTTTTGCGAAACAGATTTTTTGCCAGCTTAATATAAGTATTCTTTTTATCATAGATTCGAAGGATTTTATGAATTTGAGCAACTATAATAGAAAGAAGCACAAGGCCTGTAAAGACTATTGAGATTCCCAATCCAGCCATGCACCAGCCGTTATGCGCTGATATTGCATCTAAACCGTACAATTAAACACCTCCTGTTAAAAAAGGAGCTCTTTCTGTAACAATCCTGTTGATCTTTTTCATTATTTTATCACTTAAAGCGGAATTGCTCTGAATAAGACTTAAAAAATCCTGGCCTGGCATTGATAAAACTTCACCATTGGTAAGAGCTGTTGCGGTTCCTGCATAATTAAAGGGTGCAACAACAGCGGAGCATCCCATAATGTCACCCTTATTGTGCAGAGTAATTGCACTTCCCCCTTTAAAGCTGATCATAAAATTGCCGGATAACACTATAAAACATGTATGAGCAAAATCGCCTCTGCGGGCAATCACTTCTCCTTCTGTTACCCTCGTTTTATGCATTAAAGAGGCAATCAGTTCCATCTCTGCATATTTTAAATCTGCAAAAACATCTAAGGATTCAATTAAATTTATATTTACAGTCATTAATATTTTCTAATAAACTATAAGTTTATTCCTTTGGTTAATTTGCGAAACAATATACTGTGTTTCTAATAAAAGTCAAATTTGCTCTTTTTCTTTATTACAGGCGTTGGATCTTTACGAAAAGGTTCTGTGGAAAAAATCGCAAAAATTGGAAGATGATCAGAATATCCGGCGCCTGTATGCCTGCCTTTTCCTTTTTTGGTTCTTTGCCAGCGATAAATTGCATTTCTGTTGAACAGATAGTCAGGATCAAATTTATCAAAAGAATTGTCTATATATGAAATCCCTTTGTCGTTGTAAAGTCCTTTGGATAGGATAATATTATCAGGGCTGCTTTTATTGCCAAAAAAATTATACGACCAGCGCCTCTTCATATTTACTTCAAGCCACAAATTATACAGATATTCATTGTCAGGCTGTATCGTCAGTATTTTTTCATTTACTATTTTAGAACTTGTTATAGTTCTCAAGATATGGTTGATTCCTGTAATATCGTTAGTATTGTTTAATTTCTTGTTATTCACAAAGGTTTTGTATTCATTATAGTTTGAATTAAAATCACCGATTAAAACAAAGTCTTCGTCATTTTTTAGTTTATCGATTGCTTTTTTAAGAGCTTTTGCATAATCTATTCTATAGCTTTCAGGACCTTTTTTTGATTTCCAGTGATTAATAAACAGGACAAGGCGGTTACCTTCAATATCGAGGGTTACTTTAAGAATGTTTCTATTTAATTTATTTTTTATCTTAATTTCTTCTTTTTTTATAATCGGGTATTTTGACAGAACAGCGCATTTAATTGTTACAGTTTTTGAATCGTCCGCAATTTCAAAATAAGGATAATTTACATTAAAGGTTTTTAGCCTGTTTGTTAGACAAACAAGAGATTTCTTAGACTCTACCTCCTGTAAAGATATAATATCAGCTTTAAGATCTTTTATCACCATGGCAATATTAGTAATTTTAATATCAACCATATCTCTTGTCCAGCCAAAATGTGTGTTTGGAATATATTCAGGGTATTCTGTCCCGTCATGTGTAAGATCGAAGAGATTCTGCACATTATAAGTTGCAATTTTAAAGGTTTTAGCTTCACTTACAGTAAGACAACAGAGCATAAACAGTAAAATCGTTATGATTGTCGTTTTAATCATCAGACCTTATCCTTATACCTGAATTGAGCGATTTTTTACAAAGGTTTTGTCTTGCCCCAACAATAAAAATATAGCAGGTACAACAAACAAATAAAACTAAAATTGATGGCTTTGTAAAAAATCGTCATTCCGGTGAAAACCAATCCTCATTTGCTGGTTCTCGTAGAGACGGGTTTGCCACGCACGAATTCATTTGGTGGGCGGGATAAACTCGTCTTTACGCGAAAGGATCTTGCCAGAACGTAACTTCAGCCTATCCACCTGAGTAGTTACGCCAGAACTTGTTGAGAAATTACTTCGTTTGGTATTAACTTCTCGATAAAACAGGCAACTACTTTGACTGGAGTCCTTATGGATTTGATGTTTTAGAAAGCGTCAATGTCGTTGAAGCAATTTTTTTCTTATTTTAGTTGAATCTAAAATAAATATTTAATAATGGTAATGACAGGTTACTTTTTTTGATAGTATTGTTGCAAGTTATTAGTAGCCGTTTACGGCTTGAAATTAGAAATTTTATCTTGAGGAGGAAAGATCGTGAAGGTTTTGATCAGTGATAATCTCGGCGAGATCGGGATTGAAATGTTTCAAGAAGCAGAGGGAATTGATGTTGATGTTAATGTAGGATTGTCCCAGGAAGAACTGAAAGGTATAATTGGAAACTATGATGCCTTGGTCATTCGAAGCGCAACAAAGGTTACAGAAGATCTTCTAAAAGCGGCTGCGAATCTGAAAGTTGTTGGACGTGCGGGAATCGGTCTTGATAATGTTGATATACCGGCAGCCACAAAACGTGGTATTATTGTTATGAATACACCTGAAGGCAATGTTGTAACTACAGCCGAACATACTATCGCTTTGATGCTGTCATTAACGCGTAATGTGCCTCAAGGAACCTCTTCATTAAAGGAAGGCCGATGGGATAAGAAAAAATTGCAGGGTAGAGAACTGTACAAAAAGGTTCTTGGCATTATCGGCCTGGGGAAAATTGGTTCTATCGTAGCGGATCGAGCGCTTGGGCTGAAAATGCAGGTAATTGTTTACGACCCTTTCGTTACATCTGAACGCATTGAGAAGTCTGGCTATAAAAGTGTTTCTCTGGTCGAATTATATCAGCAGGCCGATTATATAACAATGCATGTTCCCAAGCTGAAGAATACAATCGGTTTGATAAACAAAGAAGCCTTTGAGCAGATGAAAGAAGGGGTTATGATTATTAATTGCGCTCGAGGCGGCATAATTAATGAGGCTGATTTGTATGATGCCATGAATTCAGGTAAGGTCGCGGGCGCGGCATTAGATGTTTTTGAGACCGAGCCTCCTTTCGACTCACCACTTCTTACGCTTGACCGGCTTATTTGCACTCCGCATCTTGGGGCTTCCACACGTGAAGCCCAGACGAATGTAGCTGTTGCAGTAGCAAGCCAGATAATTGACTATCTACAAAATGGAACTATTGTTAATGCTGTAAATGTTTCATCTGTTACAGGAGAACTCCTTATAAAACTTAGTCCGTTTCTGTCGCTTGCGGATCGGATGGGTTGTTTGCAGTCTCAACTTTGCAATGCTCCTGTAAAGGAGGTGCTTATTGAATATACTGGGGATTTTCAGGATATCGATCTGTCACCTGTTTCAACAGCGGTGTTAAAAGGTCTTCTTACCCCGATGCTTCAGGATAATGTGAATTTTGTCAATGCGCCGGTTATTGCAAAGGAAAGGGGTATCAAGGTTAAAGAGACTTTCAGTTCTGAGTCTGAAGATTATCTGAACCTTATTACTGTTCAGGTAGTTACTACTGAAAGGACAAGCACTGTGGCAGGCTCTGTATTTGGCAAAAAAGATGCCCGGGTTGTGAAAATAGATAATTTCCGTCTTGAAATGATTCCGTATGGGCATTTGACTCTGATAAATAATGTTGACCGACCGGGCGTTATAGGCAGTATTGCATCTATTCTTGGAGAGCATGACATTAATATCGCCCAGATGCAGGTTGGACAGGAAAAGGATGGTGAAAAGAACATTATATTTCTTAGAACCGACATTCCGATTATAGAGGAGGTTCTTGAAAAGCTTGATGCTTTGGAGATGATTAACTCGGTGACACATTTCGAGCTTTAATTTAATATCGTGGGAATTCCAGCGATTTTAGTCGAGTGGTTAAATA
>JAFCZU010000526.1 GCA_019314185.1 Deltaproteobacteria bacterium
TCTTTATGATAAAGAGAACTTCATATATTAAGATCTGGAATGATCTCGCTGTTGACAAAGACATGATATTCCTTGTGGGACCGCGTCAGTCAGGAAAAACCACTCTTGCCAAAATCATTTCCGCTTCCTTTACGAATCATCTCTATTTTAATTGGGATATTGCTGAGCACAGAATAAATTTCCTGCAAAACCCCTCTTTCTTTGAAGCATTAGAACGCAAAGATTCATCAATTCCATTGATTATTCTTGATGAGATCCACAAATACAAAGACTGGAAAAACTACCTTAAAGGTATATATGACCAGCATCATGATAAATACCGGTTTCTTATCTCAGGAAGCGGGAGGCTGGATATCTATCAGCAAGGAGGGGATTCACTGGCCGGGCGTTATTTTCTATTTCACCTGTGGCCATTTACGATTTCCGAGTTAGGGGGAAAAAACAGGGAGATTGGCCATTTTCTCAACGATCCGTTACAAACAACAACAGAACACACCGAAGAACTGAAAGAAATATGGGCGGGGCTGTCTGAATTAAGTGGATTCCCGGAGCCATACCTGGCAGGGCGGAAAACGACCTACCGCAGATGGTCTAACATCTATTCAAAACAGTTAATACGTGAGGATATTCGGGATCTGACAGGGGTAAAATCCATCATGGACATGGAAACGCTTTATCTTTTGTTGCCATCCAAGGTAGGAAGTTCTCTCTCAGTCCCTTCCTTAGTTCGAGACTTGAAGGTAGCATATAATTCTGTTCAGAACTGGTTGTCGATTTTTGAAAGATTTTTCCTTACTTTCAGCATTGCTCCATGGACCAGGAGAATTACGCGGGCAATTCAAAAAGAGCGTAAGGTGTATATCTGGGACATCCCCAGGATAAAGGAACCCGCGGCCCGGTTTGAAGATATGGTGGCAGTGGAACTATATCGGGCGATTACAGCATGGAATGATATGGGACATGGTACATTTTCCTTGCATTTTATTAAAAATAAGGAACAGCAGGAAGTGGACTTTCTCATCGCAAACGAGGGTGAACCGCTTATTTTAATTGAGGCTAAACTTTCAGAAACAAAACCGTCCCAGGCGCTTAAAAAATTTCAGTCTGTTTTAAAAATACCTGCTGTTCAACTTGTCGAGAAAAGCGAAGGTTACCGTATGATTCCAAATGGAGATCAGCATATACTGGTAGCTCCTGCATACCAGTGGCTTTCGAGTTTGCCATAGCTATATTTAAACTCCATTCTCCATGGCCTCGATATGTTTTTTTTGGCTCTTTCCCAAATTGAGTGGGTAACAGTTTTATGCTAATATATCCTCCGAAGAAATTTCCATACACATTTCAGAGGAGGAATTGTAGTAATGAATACGATATTTGAAGCAGCCCTATCAATCAATAAGCCCTGCTACATTAAAAATGTTGAATTTGATCCTGACAAAAAACAACTTGATTTATACGTAGATTTTAAAAGAGGCAGTACATTCAAGGTCGATGAGCCCGGTTATGATGGTTCGTATAAAGTTTACGACACCGTGGATAAGACCTGGCGACATTTAAACTTTTTCCAGCATGAGTGCTACCTCCATTGTCGGACACTCCGAATAAAATACGACAAAGACAAGATAAAGCAGATAGATCCGCCATGGGCAGGCAAGAGTCCTGGATTTACTCTGCTGTTTGAAGCCTTGGTCATAAAGCTTTGCACATATATGCCTGTAAACACAGTCTGCGGTGTGATAAAAGAAAACAAGAACAAGATATGGCGAATGCTTGAAAAATACGTCGATATGACGCGAGAGCATGAAGATTTTTCAGACGTGACAGTTGTTGGCATGGATGAAACCAGCAGGGCAAAGGGACATGATTACGTTACCCTGTTCGTAGATCTCAAAAAACGACGGACTACTTTTGTCGCTGAAGGTAAAGACCATAAGACAGTGGAAGCATTTGCTGATGACCTCAAAACCCAGAGAGAAACACTTGAAGAACTTCAACTTTCCAAATTGCGTATAAAGTCGGTCAGGGCGCTTCGGATACGAGAAAGCTTTCAGGATATTTATCATGCAGAAACTGAAGATGCATTCTCACTATTGCTTAATAAATGGTATTTCTGGGCTACTCACAGCCGCCTTGAACCAATAATAAAGGTTGCAAAGACGATCAAAGCTCATTGGGATGGTATACTTGAGTGGAAACGATCTCAGATAAACAATGGAATCCTTGAAGGTCTCAATTCCATTTGTTTTGACCACCTTCAGGTGGTTCATGATTTTATGACCGCCTTGAGCGATTCATAATACAAACCTCCGGCAAAGCCGGAGGTTGCTAACTTCACCTTTTCGCATTTTTTGCCGAGCCCTAAGTTATCAACTGGTTTGCAAATGGACATCACCAGACTTCCACAACGCCATCAAACTTGACATGACAGCAATACTCTCAAGCCGGCAATTTTGACCAAACCCCGATGATACCCACGCGGGAAAAGTCTCTCAAGCTCGTCCAATTCGATCTGATTCGCTTCACAACACTCGTATAATGTTGGAACAGAATTATTTTTTTTGAAGTTATCTCGGAGATAATAAATTAGTTTCCAGTGCTTATCGGTTAAGCCGCCCTCTATTTTATCTGCCCTGTGTATAGCAAAATTCTCATCCCATTCCAAAGAATCTGCCAAAAATCCAAACACATCCACTCGATAAAGCTTTTCCTTTGGTTTAGGCTGTGCTTTTTCATAATCGGTTTTCAGCCAGGATACAGGTGCCTGCCCACCATAATAATTCACGATACGATCCATATAAGTTATGCCTGCAAGCTTACAGGCACCTCTCATATATCCTGTTGGGAAAAGCTCTTTCAGGTCTTTAGTTGACAATCCATTCGCCCTGCAGGTTTCATATGCCAAAGGACATACCCATTTTTGTTTAAAAGAGTCTCGAATAAAACGAATAACTTTCCAATGCTTCTCGGTCAAGCCATCGGATATATGAAGGTTTGGCGCTGTTCCAACTGCAAAGTTTTCATCCCATTTCTCGAAATTAATCAGAAAATTTTGATCATCAACATCATAATTCTTACCATTAAATGAAAAAATCTTCATCCTAAACTCCTTTCTCACAGACCCGATATTCAATACAAAAAAATTGACCGGTTGATCTCAAAAGCACCAGGACTGCAAAATTTAAATAATAATATTAAATACATTTTAGAAGATATTTATTTTGCCCTGTTATCTTTGATGAACTCATAAAAAAGTCACGAATTTAACTATAGATAGCTACGGTAAAAAGTTTCATATACAAGGCGTAGTGATTTTTCAGGATCGAAAGCATACATATAGTATGTTGAGAGTCTGAAAAATCACTGCAACGCAGTAGGTAAAAGTTTTCCCAACACCATTATCTTTAATTATTAATAAAAATATCATATGTCAACATTTTAACACATTACTGTTGTCAAGAAATAGATTTGATGGCATCGTAAAAAAGTCTTTTGTGAACAACTTTAAGTATTTTGGGGAAAAAGCAATTAAGGAAAGCCAACGGGGTAACATCTTAAATATTAACTATTGGCTCATTAAACTATCTTTTTTTCGTTCATAGGCAGAGCCCTGCCGTTACCCCATAAGTTTTTCTGAACAAGATTCCACTGCTATCTGTATGCCCGGCAGAGGATAGGTATCCGAATTAAACTGAATAAACGGCTGTGAAAATTCTTTCATAGAACCTTGATTCACCATCAAAAAAAGTAAAAAACCTCGTTGATCCTGACAAATCAGGGTGATAGATTAATTGCAGAGAACAAAAACTATCATCAACGAGGTGTAAGTATCACAGGCACAAGGCATTCTTCCTTTCAAGTATGAAACTGAAAAAAGCACAACAGGGATGACAGCTCTGGCTGGTCTTCCAGTGTATCTGGATTTGGCTGAGGTTTTAGGATTAAGCAAGTCGATCCAAAAGCATTTAAAAATACGAGAAAGCGGTCAGGGCTGGACTGACAGCCAGATCGTGCTTTCTCTTGTACTGCTGAATCTTGCGGGAGGAGACTGTGTTGATGACATAAAGAAGCTTGAGGCAGACGATGGATTCTGTGAATTGCTGAAAAAGGCTGAAGTGCATGGTTTAAGGAGAAAAGTCAGAAGGGCTGTGTTGCGTCGCTGGCGTAAAGAGAAAACACGTACAGTTCCCTCTCCGTCATCAATATTTCGTTATCTGGCAAAATTTCATGATATAGAGCAGGAAAAACAAAGACAGTATGGTAAAGCATTTATCCCAGCGCCAAACGAGCATTTAAAAGGCTTTGCGAAGATTAATAAAGAATTGGCGGCATTTTCAGGTTTCCAAGATTCAGGAAGTACAGCGACCCTCGATATGGACGCTACGCTTGTAGCTACGAATAAGATTGACGCATTATTCAGCTATAAAGGATATAAAGCATATCAACCGCTTAACACCTAACACCTAACACTTAACACCTAACACCTGATAAATTCGACTTTTTACGAGTTCATCAAATTTAAAAAATGAAAAACGAATCTAAACAATATCGTAAGCAATCACCGGTCAAGA
>JAFCZU010000527.1 GCA_019314185.1 Deltaproteobacteria bacterium
TGTCAATGGACAATAATTTTGACCCACTACCGGACAATAAAACTGACCCACCCCCCTGCCTTAGTTTATGTTGATTTTTTGTTTCAGCCGATAGCTTTCTCCACCCATCATAAAAATATGTGAATGATGGATAATACGGTCTACAATCGGAACGGCTACATTGTCATCAAAGAAAAAGTCCCCCCAGTTCGTAAAGTCCTTGTTTGTGGTGATAATAATAGAGCGATATTCATACAGAGCATTTATCAGCTGGAAGAAATTGAACATGCTTTGCTTGTTCATGGGCAGATATCCCAGCTCATCAATTACAAGTGTGTCGAACTTTGATATTGTATTAATTTTCTTTTTCAACTCTCCTTTTGTCTCAGCAAGATCAAGCATCTCAATAAGTTCAAGGGCTGTAGTAAACAGAACCTTGTATCCGGCGTGGACCGATTTGTAGCTGACACCGATGGCGAGATGAGTTTTCCCAACACCAGGAGGCCCGATAAAAACGATATTTTCACGGTTGTCGATATAAGAAAAATCAAGCAGCCGATTGATCTGTTTTTTTGTAATAGTGGTCTGGGATGCAAAATTAAACTCTTCAATCTGTTTTTTAACAGGGAACCCAGCCCGCTTCATGTTGAGATTAAATCTGTTTTCATCCCTTTTGCTCAGCTCATGGCTTACAAGCATATCAGCAAACTGCAGATAAGAAGTTTCATTATCTTCAGCCTGGCCGACCAGCATTTCCAGAGACTCTGCGATGGAGTTAAAGCGCAGAGAGTTATATTTATTTATGACTGTTTCAAATGTATTCATGCGCTGTAACCTCCTTGTTATGAGATTCTGCTATCGACACCATACTATACCTGCTTAAAGCATCGGAGCGACGTTCTTGATTGTCAGGCCAGGAAAAGGACATATATTCCCTGTTTGTGTAAAAAGCCTCCAGATAGTCTCTTATGAACGTAACTGTAAGACGGGGTCTTTCAGCCAACAGGCCAAGAGGATTATTGATATCCTGTTTGTCAGAATAATGTTTTATAACTTTGATTAATCCTGCGACCTGATCTCTGTAGATTTTAGGAGATGAAGCCTTTAAAATAGTACAAAGCTTTTGCCCAAGCTCATTTCCAACAATCCCGGCTATATCCTCTTCAAGATCCTTTATGCGTTTTCGATGATCACGATAATGGTTTGTGTTTTTTATGATATGCCCTTTACCCTCGCAAATATCGTGCTTGGCAATCATATCGCCGGATTCAGGATTGTAAATCATCAGTTTCCTGCCGTCCTGTCTTATCATTACAGTTGATGACTGATAGATCATGGGAACCGAGTATTTGTTTGACTTATATGATATCAGAGATGTTTTATCCACATTCCGCTTCTCGCCATTAACATCAAACATCATTTCGGGTTGCAGGTAGGGCTTCATCTTTGATTGTTCAACAAGAGAATAGACTTCTCCCGGTATTTTCTTTGTTGTGCCGTGAATACGCTTATTTGCAACTGTATCCACCCAACTGCAAAGATCTATGTTGAGCTGATCAAAAGAATCAAATGTGTCGCCATAGAAAAAATCGTTCTTTACATATTTTACGCCGGATTCAACCTTACCCTTACTTTCCGGATCATATCCTTCACATACCCGGATATCAAACCGGGCAGCCGAAGCATATTGATAAAATCTTTCATTGAACCAGACCTCCCGGAACTCTTCCCTGATTGCCACAAGCTTTGTCTGATCATACACGCATTCTTCGCAAACACCGTCAAAGTATCTAAATGCCTCGTCATGCATCCTGATAAACATTTCTGTATCGATTGGCCGTTTAGAGGCCGCAACGTACATCTGTCGTGAAAAAGAGAGAACAAATACTACAAAATAAACAGTGATAAATTTATCGCCAACAGGCACATTTCTGATTTCTCCGGGATCTACCTGGCACTGAACTCCTGGAACCATATCTATAACAGGTTCATAATAACGTTTCTGCTTCACGGCTATATTTTGCTTGATTCTGTTCACATAGCGTCTTACAGACCTATTAGAAACAGTTAAAGCTATCCCCTTGGCTTTAAGCTTTCTCTTGATTTTAACAGCAGATAATTTTTCGTATTTTTCAAGCAGGGAGAGAATGTATTCTTTATACTGATCAAGTTCTTTTGTCCGCTCCCTGTTTTTAAGATATCTGCAGATCTCTTCCTCACTCATTTGCAGGTATCTTCTGATTGTATTTCTCGATACCTGAAGTTCATTGGCAATGGCACGGATAGAATACCCGTTGCCATCGTCATAGAGCAATTTAATCTTATGAATCACATTCCACCTCTTCATCCGTTCCTCCTTATTGAAAATAATGAGGAACTTTAAGCAACATATTAATTATAATGCCAATACTTATTATGCTGCCTGTAAAAGTTAATTGTTTGAGGTGGGTCAGTTTTATTGTCCGGTAGTGGGTCATTATAAATGACCGCTAACAAT
>JAFCZU010000528.1 GCA_019314185.1 Deltaproteobacteria bacterium
ATTGACGATAAGAGAGCGAGAAAAGTCGCGCGCTTGAACAATATCGAGATTATTGGAAGTCAGGGAGTACTTCTCTTCGCCAAACAGAAAGGTTTGATTAAAAAGATCAAGCCATTTCTCGACAAGTTGCGCACCTCGGACATTCATATCAGTCAGCGATTGATCAAAAAGACATTACTGCTGGCTAACGAAACCAAGTGTGAAGTGAGAAAATAATGATGCTGATGATATAAAAGCGTAGGGCTGGCTGTGCCGCCAAGCACGGTAGGTTGGGTTGAGGAACAAAACCCAACATAAGATTTCATCAAGATTAAAGAAGTAAGAGCAAACGATCTGGCAACGTCGTTTTTGGGAACATCTTATCAGAGATGATCAGGATTTAATTCAACATATAGAATATATTCATTACAATTCAGGGTCTTTGTTGGGTTTCGTTACACTCAACCCAACCTACGGACTTAAGATTTTGGCATCCTCCACATAAACCCGGAAATAGTTGGCACTTTTTGTCGTTATTGGAGGGGCATTTCATTCGAGGTTTTCGTGCTATTCGTGATTTGAAGTTGATGTCATGATGGAATTGGGAAAGGATTTTTATGATATTGTTATACCGTACATACGATAAAAAAGAGGTTGAAGTGACAGCGGCTTCTAAAAAACTTGGGTTATTTTTTGCCTTTTTTATTATTTGCATTATGCCTGTTTCCGCAGCCTTTGCAGAGATCAAGGTGTTTGAAAAAGAGATAGAGGAAATTGTCGGCAAGAACCAGAGCCAGGAACAGGTGGAAGCCTTTGCCCTGCAGAAGGCGAAAAGGCTGGCTGTGGAAGAAGCAGGCACCTATATCTCTTCATTGACCGTTGTCCGAAACTATCAGTTGGCAAAAGATGAGATCACGGCTCTAGCTTCTGGTGTGGTTCAGGCCAGGATTGTGGGTGTTCCTTCTGTGAGATTGGAAAACGACGTTATTCATGTCCGTGTAAAAGCCAGAATAAGGGTGGATACCAGCGTGCTCGACCAGCAGATCGAACAGATCATGAAAGAAAAAGGGACGTTAGAAAAGCTGGAAGAAGAAAGGCGAAAGGTCAAAGACTTGGAAAAAAGACTTGCAAGTCTAAAGAGTTCGGAATTGAAAAGACTTGAAGAGTTGAATGCCCAGACAATTGTTTTGGAAATGGAACGTGAACGGCAAAGATTGTTTCGGGAAGAGCAACGGCTCAAGGCCTTGGGAGACATTGCCAAGGCAGATCTTGAAATTCTGAGACAAGAGCGTGAACGTATGGCTCGCCTTGAATATTTACGCAGAGAGCAAGAGGTTGCCCGTCAAACAGAAATAGAAGCCCTTTCCAAGGAGAGGGACCGAATTAAGAGATCACATTTAGAAAATGAGCGTCAATGGAAAGAACTTGCTCGTAAAGCAGAATTGAGCCGTACTAACTGGGTTCCCATAGACGAAACTCTTTCATTAAATCAAGCTATTGAAGAAGTAAAGAATTTGAAACTTGAAATTGCGAATCTTAAAGAGCGTCTGTATTTCCAAATTAAGTTAGCTATTAAAAATTTTCATTTGGCTTACAAGAAGCAAATCAATGTAATAAATCCTATTCTTCCTCCTGATCCAGCCCCAAAGGACCCCTTTGAAACTTCTGCAGAGTATAACCAGCGTTTGACACAACATAATAAAAAAGTTTTAGACGCAGAGCATGGCTATGAGAAAAAAATTAAAGAGCTTAAAGCAGAGGAAAAAGAAAAACTGCCACATCTAAAGTTGGACTTGCTCAAGCAAAAACTTCATGTTCTTGAACCTTTCATAACACGTTTGCAGACATTACAATCAAGACAATTTACACTTACTAAAGGAAAAGTCGAGGTAATATTAGATGAGCCAGAGGCAGACATGTTTCGCTTTCCACTCCGAATCAAATATGAAGGGAAAGAATGGACTATATACTGGAAATACAAGAATAGAAAACAAGCGAAAGCCTTTTGGAAAACCAGATCTCATTTAATATCGGAAGGTTTATTCCAATTGGAGAGCAATGGTGACGGAACCGTTTCTTATTGCTTCACGGCTGTGAAGATCTTCCATCCAGGGACTCAAGAAGAGCAGAAATTTATATTGAAAGCACCACAAACTTTTGAAGAAGTCCGGTTGTGGAACAATATGAAAAACGAAGATTTGTCTGAGATTGAAGAGGAAATAAAGTATGCAAAATTGCTGCAAAATTATAAAGAAAATTGTGTCATTTGTCATGAAGATATACAAAATAAGCTTCAAAAAAATAGAACCAAACACAGCGAAATCAAATGCAATAAATGTCATTATGGAAGTCACAAAATGATTCCCAGTTGTGTAGAGTGTCATGGTATGGTGCATTCAAGGAGGATGATGCAAGATACCAACAAGTGTGGGGATTGTCATAGAAAAGCACATAACCTCCCCGTTTAATTAAATAGCCTTTACTTGCAAATAAATT
>JAFCZU010000529.1 GCA_019314185.1 Deltaproteobacteria bacterium
CTTTCAACATTCTTTCGATTTCAGCTATGTCTTTTTTTAGTGTACCCAATTCACCTTATTTAATTAAATCTAAATCCCCTTTCTAATTTCCCCGCTTTCCCTAAAGACGGGATCTACGTTCCGCTCCGACAAGTTTCAAGCCGTGAACGGCTACATAAATACACAGTTTATTTTCGGAGTCTACGCTTACCTGCGCGAGCCCTTAAGCCTTGATTTTTTACCTCAAGTGAAGCGCTCGGTTTGCCCGGGTTAGGTTGTTCAATTCCATCTTGACAAGCATTCACTAATACTGATAGGTTAATAAAAAAATAGATACTTCTCGAAAGGGCAAGTCTTGGGAAACCCGGATACGCAAAGCCTTGGAGCCTTAAGCGATTATTGCAAAGGCAGTCTGGCCGCCGAAAGAAATAAAGCTGTTTCATTTTTTAAAGGTGGAGCAGCTTTTTTTATTTAAAGGTACAGGTGTTATATCCGGCGGGATTTCGTGGTGATAATTTTACCTGCACACAACAGACCGGCTTAAGGCCTTCAGGAATGAAGGGAAGCGAACTTATTTTTTCGCAAACCCTAAATGGCATGAGCAGCTAAGGAGCTCAAAATGAAAAATCTAATTAGTGCTTGAACGACAATTCTTAACTGGATGAATTTACGATGTAAAATTGCATAGAAGTAAAACGAAGATTTTCCAGAAAATGCATAAATTACTTGCATTAGCAATTCGTTAATGGTAAATAACCTATTGAATACACGTTAAATACCGATTTTCTACCCATGTAGTAGAAAAGCAAAAACGAGTCAAATCTGAAAAATCTTCGTAGGAATAAACTATGCGAAAAGTAATCGAATTGCAAATGGAATTTTGGAAAAAAGATATCTCCAAAATCAAGTTTGATCTTAAATCAAGGGATGAGATACCAAAGTTATTAATGGGGCTACAGTACATATACAGTACTCCAAAAGTTCGAGCAAAAGTTTTTAAGATATTGAAAAGCATTGTACCGATAAAAAAACATAAAGTCGGAAGGCCAGGCATGAATTTGTGGAAGATATTGGTTTTAGGCACCTTGCGCTTAAACTGCAACTGGGATTTTGACAAAGTCCATGAAATGGCCAACAATCACACCAGTTTGCGACAAATGCTTGGACACAGCAAAAATGATTTTGATTCCTTCTACGCCCTGCAGACCATAAGGGATAATGTTGCCTTGTTGACACCACAAATACTGGATGAGATCAATCAAGTTGTTGTCAAAGCCGGCCACAAGATTATTACGACGAAGAAAGATCAGGATTTAAAGTGCAGCTGTGATTCCTTTGTAGTTGAAACAGATGTGCATTATCCGACTGACGCAAATCTGTTGTTTGATGCCATGCGCAGAACGATTTACCTTATTGCAATCATCTGTTCTGAGATCAGTATTACTGCCTGGCGGCAAAGTCATCATAATATAATGAAAGTAAAAGGCTTACTGCGTGGTATTCAAAAACTGAAACGCTCCACATCAAAGGATGAAGCTAAAAGAGAAAAGAGAGATGCATTGATTGTAATGGAGTATCAAAATTACATCGACGTATGCCAAGGCTTTGTATCAAAGGCCAAAGAGACAATCCGTCTTTTACGAGAGCTTGGTTTTTTATCGACAATTCAGAATTTAAGAGTGACCACTATTGAAGAATATATTCGCCATGCAGAACGACAAATCGATCAAATTCATAGAAGAATCGTTTTAGCTGAGAAGATACCGCACGAAGAAAAAGTTTTTTCAATTTTCCAGCCGCATACTGAGTGGATCAGCAAGGGTAAAGCCGGCGTACCGCAAGAGTTAGGCTTAAAAGTTTGCATACTAAAGGATCAGTATGGCTTTATTCTTCATAACCAGGTGATGGAAAAACAGACAGATGAAAAGGTAGCTGTAGCTATGGCTCAAGGTGCAAAAGATAGATTTCCAAACCTGGTTAGTTGCAGCTTTGACAAAGGTTTTTACAGTCCTGCCAATAAAGGGGAACTGGGGAAAATATTGGATTACGTTATTTTGCCAAAGAAAGGCAGGTTATCCGTCAAGGAGAAAGAGATCGAGCATTCGGAAGAATTTATTAAATCCAGGCGTAAGCATTCAGCAGTTGAATCTTCCATTAATGCGTTAGAAAATCACGGATTAGACCGCTGCTTGGACCACGGTCTGCATGGATTTAAACGATACGTAGCATTATCAGTTTTAGCGCGAAATATACAGATATTGGGTCACCTGCTTCAGCAAAAAGAGTTAAAACGGCAGAAGCGACGCAAAGCAGCATAAAAAATAACCTCTGCTTCAAAATAGAATACTTAACGGAGAAGTAGTTCTAATTTTAGAGAAAAGGTTGCCAGGATTTGATTTACTTCTATCCGCCATCATTTTGAACGGTAGTAATTTAATGAACGAACATCAACCAAGCGGTTGGCTCGTGAAACTATGACTTTTCGTTCAGACACTA